>NZ_SRLV01000045.1:0-69870 GCF_006518205.1 Myxococcus sp. CA005
AGGGGTCCCACCCGTTCCCATCCCGAACACGGAAGTTAAGCCCTCCAGAGCCGATGGTACTTCGCGGGAAACCGCGCGGGAGAGTAGGTCGCTGCCGGATTCTTTTTGAGAAACCCCCGGTGTCCCTCGTGGACACCGGGGGTTTTCTGTTTTGGGGCGTATTGGGTTTCCGCGCGTCACCGCGGGCGCTGGGCCTGGCGCCGCGTGCGCAGCCGGCGCACGGCCCCCACTGCCAGCAGGGCCGCCGTCGTGGCCAGCGCCAGCAGGTGCTCGGCTCGCGCCGCCCCTTTCGCCACCGCGTCCACGCTGTGCGAGAAGGCGTACCAGGACGATGGCGCCACGCCCCCCGGTGGTCCTCGTGGGACTTGCCAGCGGGGAGCGCTTTGCCCTCACCGGGGGAGGGATGGGGTGTGGAGTCATGGACCAATGCCCGCTCCCCAACAAGGGTGGCCGTCCGGAGATCCTCACCCTCGGCCGCAGCGGACTCACTGTAACCGTCCGGTGGGCGTCGTTCCGGGAGGTTTGATTGCGGACGAGGACTGTGTTCGGCGAGCGCCACGAAGAGCGAGCTGTTCAGGGACTGGGCTGGAGGACTGAGTCAGGCGGCTCGGCGACGCGTCGACATTTCCACTCGTGGGGTAGCAGCTCGCCGATGCGGGAGTTGGGATGCGTCTGCGCGCGCAGCAGGACGTCGGTTAGGTACGTCTCGGGGTTGACGCCGTTGGCCGCGCAGGTGGCAACCAGGGCGTAGAGGCCCTCGAGGTTTTCCCCGGCGGCCTCGTGGCCGACGAAGAGAAAGTTCTTACGGCTCAGAGCCGCCTTCCGCAGCGCCGCTTCCGCGCGGTTGTTGTCGAGAGGAAGGCGCTCATTCTCGATGAAGCGCGTGAGGGCCTCCCACTGCTTCAGCGCGTAGGAAATGGCTTGGCCCAGCGGACTCTTGGGCAGGTGGCGCGGCGCCTGCGTTTCGAGCCAGACGTGCAGTTGCGTGAGGACGGGGGCGCTGTGCAGTTGACGCAGCTCGCGGTGAGCGGCGGTGCGCACCAGCGACATGAGGCCGTCGATGGACTTGCGCATGTCCACAGGCCCTGTGGCCAGCACCACCCGCACCGAAGCTGGGAGGGCAAACACCGCCTTACCGCCCCAGCTCCGCGACGAGCCGGGCCACGTACTCGACGTCGGTGCCCACGGAGAATCTCACGCGAGCTCCGCTCGCCGTTACCACCTCGAGCAGCACCGTGCTCGGCCGCGACATGCCAGCCACCTCCACCGGTAGCAGGCGCACCGGTGCTGCCTGGCTGCCACGCTGGCGTCGCGCCGGTACACCCACGACTGCAATGTGCTCAGCCGCACGCCTCGCTGAGCGGAGAACTCCTTCTGCGTCTGCCCACTGGCCTCGAACGCTTCCGCGACGCGGACCCACTCCTGCTTCTCCACCTGCTTCGACATGCCCGAAAGCGTCCGCCGCTACCGCCACCCCGGCAAACCCTCACGGCACGTCGTTGGCCGGACGGTTACGCATCCCGGGTCACCGGGCTGGAGGATATTCGAGCGAGGTGAGCGGCTCTTGGCTGATACGGCTCCGTGCCGCTTTAATCGCGTGAGCCGGTGAACTCCGGCAGCAGGAACTCGTCCGCGGCGGGCGCCTTCTCGATGAGGTCCAGCTCCACGAGCTGCTGGGCCAATTGCTCCCACCGCTGGCGGTTCATCGTGCCCAGTCCTCGGGCTCGCGTCTCCTCCGTCTCGATGAGCGGCTTCTGTGTCTCGGCCCCCTCCGCGAACGTCTCCGCGTCCATCGTCGTATTCAGCTTTCCCATCACCGCGTTGGTGGGCCCCGGGTTGTCCAGGTAGGTCCGCCACCCCTCGCGCACCGCCGCCACGAAGGACTTCACCCGCTCGGGCTGTTCCTTCCAGTACTGGCGCCGCGTGATGACCACGGCGAGGTACGGGTTGAAGCCCTCCTCGGCCACCAGGAACACCGTTGGCGTGGCGCCCTGCCGCTTCGCGGCGATGGGCTCGGCGGTGACGAAGCACTGCTGGGCGAAGTCCTTGTCCGCCAGGAAGCGCGCGACGCCCCCGTCGTAGGGCACCACCTTCACCTTGTCGAAGCTGTACTTCTTCTTGAGGAAGGCCACGTAGGAGAGGCCCGGCTCCAGCGCCACTGTGCCCGAGGACAGCACGTCCGCGATGTTCTTCGCCCCCCGAGATGCGTGGGCCATGATGGCGTGCGGAGACGTCTGATACACCGCGAACAGCGGAATCACGTCCAGGCCTCGGGCCCGCGCGACGAGGAGCTCGTCGGCGCCGCTGATGCCGAACTCCACCTTGCCGGTGGCCACCATCTGCGGCACGGGGGCGCCGGCTCCGCCGCCGAGGATCTCCGCCTCGAGCCCATGGCGGGAGAAGGCCCCCGACTCCCGCGCCGCATAGAAGCCGCCGAATTCGGGCTCCGGCACCCAGTTGAGCGCGAGCCGCACCTTGGCCGGGGCGTCCGCCTTCGGCGGGGCGGTGCTGGCCCCCGTTGCGGCCTGGGAGCCCTGCTTGGGCTCCTCCTTCTGGCGCGAGCAGGCACCCGCGGCCACGAGAAGCACCGCGCAGCCCAACAGTTTCAAGAGGCGTCCGCTCACGTCCAGCTCCTTTCCAGGCGATTCATGTTCCCTGCGCCGACGGGTGCCAGCGCCGCAGCAGCCGGGCGCCGGTGAGGCTCACGACACCGAACAACACCAAGCCCAGCCCCGAGGCCGCCAGCACCGCGGCGAACAGTAGATCCGTGCGCAGTTGACGGTACGCGGCCAGGACGAGGATTCCCAGCCCCGCGGTGCCCTCGGAGAAGCCGGCGACGAACTCGCCGACGATGGCGCCGATGACGGCCAGGCCCGAGGCGATGCGCAGCCCCGTGAACAGGTGTGGCATCGCCGCGGGCAGCTCCAGCTTCCACAGCGTGGCGAGCCGCCGCGCGCCATAGAGGCGGAACATGTCCCGGAGCGAGGGCTCCACCGAGCGCAGCCCGGTGAGCGTGTTGGCGATGACCGGGAAGAGCGAGACGATGAAGGACGACACCGCGACGGCGCGAGGGCCCGGGCCGAACCACAGCACCAGCAGCGGGGCGATGGCCACGATGGGCACTGTCTGCAGGAAGAGCGTGTAGGGGTAGAGGGCGCGCTCCACCATCCGCGAGGAGGCCAGGAGGACGGCCACGAGCACCCCCAGGACCGCGCTCAACCCGAAGCCGACCAGGGCGGAGCGGCCCGTGGTGACCGCCGCGCCGAGGAGCGAGGAGGCCTCCTGGGCTCCCGCGGCACCAATGGCCGAGGGCGGAGGCACCAGCCAGCGCGGAACCTCCAGCAGGCGCACCGTGCCTTCCCATAGGGTCAGCAGGACGACGAGCGCCACCAGCGGAGGGACCGCAGCGCGAAGGGCTGAGCGGTTCACCAGCGCTCTCCTTGTTCCAGGGCCTCGTTGAGCAGGCGGGCCTCGCGGGCGAAGGACGCCTCTGTGCGCAGGGACGCGCTGCGCTCACCTGGCAGCTCCAGCGTCCGATCCAGCACCACGCGCGCGGGACGTCGCGACAGGACCACGGCTCGCTCGGCCAGGTAGGCGGCTTCGGAAATGGAGTGGGTGACGAAGAGCACGGTCATCCCCAGCTTGCGCCACAGCGCGCGGAGTTGATCATCCAGCCGGCCGCGCGTCAGCTCGTCCAGGGCGGCGAAGGGCTCGTCCAGCAGCAGCAGCCGGGGGTGGGTGACGAGCGCGCGTGCCAGGGACACGCGCATGCGCATGCCGCCAGACAGCTCCGCCGGAAAGCGGTCGGTGGCATCACCGAGCCCCACCTGCTCGAGCACGGCGCGCGCGGCGGCCTGCCGCTCCGGTTTCGACACACCGGTCAGCTCCAGCGGAAGCGCCGCGTTGTCCAGCACCGAGCGCCAGGGCAGCAGGTGCGCGTCCTGGAAGACGTAGGCGATGGGGGCGCGCTCGCCCTGGGTTCGCTCCAGCGTCGGGGTGAAGGAGATGTGCCCGGCCTCGGCGCGGTCCAGTCCGGCCACCAGTCGCAGCAGCGTGGACTTGCCGCACCCGGAGGGACCGAGCAGCGCCACGAACGAACCGGGCGCCACGTCCAGGTCCAGCCCCGACAGCACGGCGATGTTGCCTGGGAAGGTGCGGCTCAGGCCCTCGACCTTCACGCGAACGCCCCCACTTCCGGAAATGGGGGGCAGGGGAGAGAGGGGATGGAGGCCAGGAGGCGCCATGGAAGGAGTGTTTCTAACCGTCCAGCCCTCGGGAGGCGAGCGCGGAGTCAGGAGCAATCCTCAACGGTCAGTCCCTCGCATGCGCGTACTCGGCCTCTGGAAGCTCGCCGCCCGTCCGACGCAGGTGCACCCGGTCGAGCGTGACGCCCTCGGGCAGGCCCGACTCCACCTGCTTGAAGACGTACTCGGTGACGCGCTCGGCCGTGCAGTTCACCGTCTTGAAGTAGGGGTGCTCGTTGATGTTCGTGTCATGCAGCTCCCGGCACACCCGAACGATGATGTCCTGGAGATCCTTGAAGTCGATGATGACGTCCCAATGATTCAGCGCTCGCGCCTTCACCCAGACGCGGACCCACCAGTCGTGCGTGTGCAGGGGCTCGCGCTGGCCGTCCGGGAAGGTGACTGCGTGGGATGCTTTGAATTCAGCCGTGAGGCTCAAGTAGTGCATCGCGGTCCACTTCGAAGTCGTGGTGGTAAGATCCTGGTGAGCGGCCCTCAGCGAGCACACGCCATGATACCGCCTCCGGAGCCGGCTTCGACGGCCCGCTGAGTAAGGGAGCAGGCAGCTCGAATCGAGGCTGTCGCCACGGAGTTCTTCCGAGCAGGGCCCCGCCAGAGGGCTCCAGGTGCCGACACGACGGCGCCTCGCCTGGCCCGTGCGCTTGCGTTGGGCGCCGGCCTTGACGAATATATGCATGGATGTGTATATGCATGTTCATGCAACTTGACGTCTTCCAGGTGCTCGCCGACCCGACGCGCCGCCGCATCGTCGAGACCCTTCGGTACGGTGAGCAGCAGGTCAGTGACGTCGTCGAGAAGGCCGGAATCCATCAGTCAGGTGTCTCGCGGCATCTGCGCATCCTGTCGGAGTCGGGCTTCGTCTCGATGCGGCCGGATGGGCAGCGTCGCCTCTACGCCTTGAAGCCGGAGCCGTTTCAGGAACTCGATGGGTGGCTCACCGGGTACCGGCAGCTATGGGAGGCGCGCCTCGATCGCTTCGGAGCCGCACTGGAGAAGAAGCAGCAACAACAACAGACTCGCCGAGTCGAAGAGAAGGGGCAGCGGAAATGAGCAACGAGAAGGCGAAGGTCGTCATCGAGCGCACCTACCGGGCAGGAATCGAGGACATCTGGGCGCTCTGGACCACGAAAGAGGGCTTCGAGTCGTGGTGGGGACCACAGGGCTTCCGTGCCGCGGTGCACGAACTCGATGCACGCGTAGGCGGCGCCCTTCGGTACGACATGATTGCCGACTCACCGGAGATGATCGCCGCGATGAAGCAGATGGGCCAGCCGACCTCTCACGCGACCCGTTCCCGCTTCACCGAGGTGGCGCCACATTCGCGACTCGTCCTCACGAACGTCATCGACTTCCTCCCCGGTGTCGCTCCCTACGAGAGCAAGATCGCCGTGGACTTCCTCCCTAGCGGCGACGGCGTTCGGATGGTGGTGATGCTGGACGCGATGCACAGCGAGGAGTTCACGAAGATGCAGCAGGAAGGCTTCACGAGCCAGCTCACGAAGCTGGACTCGCGCTTCGCCTGATTGGACGGTGAGAAGTCCCGAATCGAATCCATCACGGAGCGCAGTTCCACTCGCTTGAGGGGTTCGGTGGGAGTCCTCAGTTTGCTTCAAGCCTGCTGCGCCCCGGACGGGCCGTTCAGCCCCGTCCGGAGCGCCGGTGAATCACTCCGCCCAGTAGCTGTCCGTGTACACGCTGAATCCGGACTCGGTGTCGACGAAGAACGTCGCGCCGTGGCCGCTCCAGGGGTCACGGGCGTAGCCGTAGGAGCAGCCGAAGAACGAGCGGCCCTCAATCAGGGTGTTCAGGTTGGCCAGACCGGCGGCCTTCACTTCCGGGTCCAACGTTCCGAATCTCGCGGCAGCGTTGACGAACGCCTCGACATGGGCGCGAACCTCGGCGGCGTCAGCATTCGTCCCGCGGTGGTTATGCGGTTCGGACACCCGCTCCGTCCTTTCGCCGAAGCACTCAGTGATCTGGAAGTTGTAGAACCGGCCGTTCATGTTCTCCCACCAGTCGAAGTGGCGTGCCATGAACACACCACCGTGCGGCCGCGGCACGTTGTTCACCGCGTTGATGAGCGCCTCGAACGGACGGCTCAGCGTGGCCGCGTTGCGGAGGTTGCGGAAGCTCACGTCGGCGATGCCCGTCGTGTTCGCGATGGCGTCCGCGTTCGTGAACGGGCGCTGGTTGCGCAGGTTCAGCGCGCCGTTCCAGGCGTAGGGGAGGATGTCGTGCAGTTCGGTGGAGCTGATGCTGTTGACCAGCGACACGATGGCGACCGCGTCATCCTGCGACAGGGCCAGCCCATCCGCGATGCCGTAGCAGTCCGCGTCGATGTAGTCCTGGCTCCGGGCGCCCTGCTCGATCTGCTGCAGACGCGCCGGACCGACCAGCGCCACGGAGGAGATGTCCGCCAGGGAGACGAACTGCGAAACCGCGCGCCGGTTGACCAGGTTGTGGACGACGTTGCTGGGCAGATAGGCGTCCAGCGTGTTGAACGTCGCTTCATTGACGAACTGGAGAATGCCCTGGCACTCGGTGGCAACGTCCACGTCAGCCTCCGTCAGCAGCCCCTGCTGCTGCTCCTGGGGCTGCTGCGTGGACGTTTCGGTTTCGCTCGGACCACAGCCAACGAGCAGACCGGCGGCGAGGAAGGCAGATCCAACATAACGACGCATCGGGGGAACTCCTGCTAGGGGGGACAATGAAGTGAGACGCCTTTAATACATCAAACTTGAATGTTCCTGGCAATCCGGATTCATGTTTGTGCCGTGTCACAAATTTGTTCCCAGGACTGTGCACTCCAAGTGTGGAAAGGGCCCTCTTCCCGTCGCGATAGGGTGCATGTCTCCCTCTGAAACGACCCTGGGCGTCCCTTGCCCGATGCCGTGGTTTTTCGGCCTCCCAAGGCGTGGATGGCTGATGAGGGATTGGACGTGTTTGGCGTCTGTTTTCAACGTGACACGTCGCTTTGGGCTACAGCGGATGAGTCATTGCGTGTGCTGCCGAGGGGCGAAGGAATGGGATGGGTGCGAGGCATGTTTTTCGTGAATAGCCCGTGATATGCTCTCCGGCATGGGGAACACCAGTCCGATTCGTCCTGGAGTCGCGCCTCGCCCCGCCGTGGCGCCATCCGCGTCTCGCGTTCGGGATTCGGTGGCCACGCCGCCATCGGCGCCTGAGAGTGCTGCTCGGCAGCCGCCGCCATCCAGGGACCGCTTCGAGCCACCGCGTTCAGCCCCTCTGGTGAATCTCTCCGGTCAAGGTGCCGCTCCATCCGGCGGACAGCGCCAGCGGGCCCTGGAGGTCACGCGGCAGAGTCCCCCGGGTTCAGTCGGGGCGGCCATCCGGCCCTTGCTGTCGGGGGCTGTGGGGATGCTGGGCACGGCCGGGCATGCCGTGGGGGCCTTGCCGGGCGCCGTGGTTCACGCCGTGCCCTTCGTGG
The DNA here is from genome assembly GCF_006518205.1 of Myxococcus sp. CA005. NCBI lineage: Bacteria > Pseudomonadati > Myxococcota > Myxococcia > Myxococcales > Myxococcaceae > Myxococcus > Myxococcus sp. CA005. Next base: position 7,714 of record NZ_SRLV01000045.1, read on the forward strand.
GCCCCGCGCTTCAAGCCTCTGGCGTGACGAGGCCGCTGACGCGACTGGGGCCCGCCGCGGAGGCCTACGCTCGCGAGTTCGGCACAGGCCAGGTGGGGGACTTCTACGCGCAGCAGCGAGAGTTGCTCAGCCAGCCCGCGACCGAGGCCAACATCGCGGAGTTCGCTCGGCGCGAGACGGAGTTCTTCCAGCGCGATCCTTCCGCCGAGGCTCGGGCCTTTGGGGCCATGTTCAGCGCGCAGGACCGTGCGGCCCTCATCGGGCTCAGTGCGCGTGTGCAACGTCAGTTCCCTTGAGGAGGGGCTGGCTCAACGCTCAGCGCGTGTTCCCCTCGGGCGTGACGTCCGGGGGGCGCGGCGGCGCCCAGTCCCAGGCGACCACGGCCCATTCGTCCGTCGCGTCCCGGTAGGTGTGGATCGTCTCGAAGCCGACCCGCTCGTGCGCGCGCAGGGAGCGGAGGTTCCGCACGGAAATCTCGGTGACGATGAGGTCGAACTGATCTCGGAAGTGGTCCCGGTGCTGGTGGTAGAGCCGGTCGAACAAGCCCTGTCCCCGGTGCGCCTTGTCGATGCAGATCTGCCCCATCACGTAGAAGCGGTAGTCGCGCAGCGACTTGCTTCGGAACTCAAGCGAATCGAGGAGCGCGAACATGGGCTCCAGGACGGGGGCCAGCGCGCGGGCCTCGCGCGGCATCGTCAGGGCGTAGGCCACCAGCACTCCATCGTGGCGGGCGACGATGCTGGGCGCCATGGCGTGCATCTGCTCCAGTGCCGGCAGGTCGTGCTGAACCGTGACGAAGCCCTGTGAGCGCATCTCGTCCGCGGACAGCGCCTGCTTCAGGTTCTTCTGTTGCAGCGCCAGGATGTGCTCCAACTCGTCCTGGTTCCGCACGGCGGCGACTGTGTAGGTGGGCTTCATCGACAGCAGGATATGCCGCAGCGGTGCGCCTTGCCGAAGCGACGCGGGGTGCGGGCAGGCGGGCGACAGGAGCTGCGCTTCAGTGACGCGTAGGACAGTGGGCGGGGCTCGACGTGGCGGGCCGCGTAGGGGGAAAGGCGGGGCCATAGCAGGCGCCCTTGTGGACATACCCATCCTCGTCACAGTCCTTCAGGTTATCGACGGCCAGCTTCACCCAGCAGCCACCGTTGATGGGGACTTGGAGCTTGCGTGGGCACCGTCCTGATGCGTCTGGCCGGGTCTGCCCCGGAAAGGGGCGGGGTGGCATCTCCAGGGCGATGGTCGACCATGCAACGGGGGCCTGGATGGGAGATGCCGGAGCCGCGAACACACTGTCTCCCACCGCCACCGTGCCGCCGTCAGTTGCCTCCACGGACATCGCAGTCGGCATGGGAGCGACTTCGACTGCGGCTCCCGCGCGAGGCCGCCAGCCGAGACTCAGTACCAGGGGGCCTCCAAGTCCGATGATGGCCACCCATGGCCACCGGGGTCGTTGGGCCCGATGGCGGACGGAACGTTCCTTCCACTGCGCCGATGCTCGGGAGTGAAGGGCACCTCCCACCATGAGTGGCACATTCGACTCCGAGCCCGCCCGTGCCACCGCGGAATCCAGAGCCTCCGCCAGCTCGCGTGCGCTGCCTCGCGCATGGAGGCTTGGGGCGAGCATCTGCGACACCAACGCGCTCAACTCCGGGCAGCAGTGCCCATTCGTGTCTCGCGGGGATGGGGCCTGGGCTCGCTCGGTGTGCCAGAACCTGGACTCCGCCACGTCAGGATGCGTCGACGGTGGATACCGCCCCGTGATCATCCGGAACGCGGTGACGCCCAGGGCGAAGACGTCATCCGCCTGTCCCGGCGCATACGGAGGCGCGGAGTTACCCGCCGCGAAGCGCCATGCTTCAGGGGAACGATAGGCCGGCGTCCCTGGTGGAAACGGCGAGCTCGTCTGCGTCGCGGCACCCACGTAGTGACTGGAACCGAAGTCCATGAGGAACGCCTGCCCGTCGGCCTCGCGTACCAATACGTTGTGTCCTTTGACGTCCCGGTGCAGCCCCCCGGCCGCGTGGGTGGCTTCGAGCGCCCGCGCCAGCCTCGCGAGCAGGGCCATCACCTGCCGCGACGTGGGACGGTGCTCGCTGGCCCAATCGTAGAGTGGTGTGCCCTCCACCCAGTCCATCGCGAGGTAGGGGTGGGGCGGTCCCTTGGCGGGTTGCCAACGCCCGCTCGCTCGCAACCGGGGAACGGCGGGGTGGTGGATGCGGGACAGCAGCTCGGCCTCGCGCGCGAAGCGTTCGTCCCGGGCATGCAGGGCCAGCTTGAGGGCCACGGTGTGCGTGCCCGTGATGTGCCGGGCCCGGTAGACGGCGCCGTAGGTACCTCGGCCTCGCAGGTCCATGAGGCGCCACGGGCCCACCCGGGTTCCGGGTGGAAGTCGGGCCGGATTCAGGAAAGGGAGCCCCATGCATGCAGAGGCTACTTCCTGAGTAGTCAGTTTGCACCGGAATCTGTCAGGTCAATGTGGCTCGCTGGGAAGAAATCTGGAAGGCGCAGCGCGCGAAAAGCGACGCAACCCGTGGCCGCGGGGCGGCGGTTGCCGCGCGCCTCACTTGCCATCACCTTGACGCAATGTGCCGATGCCGGGTGGAGTGTCGGCCTGGTCTCCTTCCGGGGGAGGGCGTGTTCATGGCGAGTGTGGTGCCTGCTTACGCGGAGTGGTCCAATCTGGAGCGCCGAATCCGGGCGCTCGTTCCCGAGGCGTTCGACCCGACGGGCCGAGTGCTCAACCTCATCGCGGGTGAATGGGGGCATCCCGGAAAGGGGAAGCCCTACCTGTCCCCGGTTGACGGCACCGTCCTGGGCCGCCTGCCCATGATTGATGCGAACACCGCGCGCGTCGCCGCGAGCGCCGCCGCCGCGGAGGCACGGACCTGGGCCCACCAGGACCTCGATGCGCGCAAGGAGCGCGTCACCCAGTGCCTGTCCCTGCTGCGTGAGCAGCGCGAGCTGTTGGCTCTCATCCTGGCCTGGGAGATTGGCAAGCCGGTGCCACAGGCTCGCGTCAGCGTGGACCGCTGTATCTCTGGCGTGGAGTGGTACGTCTCCCAAATCGAGCCCATGGTGGAGGGCCGCCGTCCGCTGGGGCTCATCTCCAACATCGCTTCATGGAACTACCCACTGTCGGTGCTGGTCCACGCGGTGCTGGTCCAGGTGCTCGCGGGCAACAGCGCCATCGCCAAGACGCCCACGGATGGTGGTCTCTACTCGCTGACGCTCTGCATGGGGCTCGCGCGCCGCTGCGGGCTGCCTGTGTCGCTCATCAGTGGCTCGGGCGGACAGCTCAGCGACGCGCTGGTGCGCAATCCGGAGATCGCCTGCCTGTCCTTCGTGGGCGGCAAGGCGAACGGGCGGGACATCGCCGCCAGCCTCTATGACCGCAACAAGCGCTACATGCTGGAGATGGAAGGGGTGAATGCCTACGGCATCTGGCACTTCAGCGACTGGGACGGGCTGGCGAAGCAGCTCAAGAAGGGCTTCGAGTACGGCAAGCAGCGCTGCACCGCGTACCCGCGCTTCGTCGTGGAGCGGAGCCTGATGCCGCGCTTCCTGGAGACGTACCTGCCCGTCGTCTCCGCCCTGAAGGTGGGGCACCCGCTGCTGGCGGAGTCACCGGATGGCGAGCCTCCCGCGCTCGACTTCGGCCCGCTCATCAACAGCCAGAAGGTCGAGGAGCTTCACGGCCATATGAGTGAGGCAGAGGGCCGCGGCGCCGTGCCCCTCTTCGCCGGGCGGCTGGACGCGGAGCGCTTCCTGCCGGACCAGGACGTCTCCGCGTACCTGGCCCCGCACGCGCTGCTGCACGTGCCGCGCAACTGCAAGCTCTACCACGGCGAGCCCTTCGGCCCCGTGGACACGCTGGTCGTCGTGGACAGCGAGGAGGAGCTCATCGCGGAGATGAACGTGTCCAACGGCTCGCTGGTCGCCTCCATCGCCTGCGACGAGCCCGACACGTGCAAGCGCGTCTCCACCGAGCTGCGGGCCTTCAAGGTCGGCCACAACGGGCCGCGCTCGCGCGGAGACCGGGACGAGGTCTTCGGCGGCATCGGTGGTTCGTGGAAGGGGTGCTTCGTGGGCGGCAAGTACCTGGTCCAGGCCGTCACCGAGGGCGAACCCGGCGAGCGGCTGCACGGCAACTTCCACGACTACACGCAGCTCCCCGACACGCGCTGAAGCGGGCTCATCGTCTGCTCGGGCGTCTGGCGCCGCGCACCTCGGCCGCGAACAGTTCCGCGGCGGGCGTGCGCGGCGCGCCTTTTCGCCACAGGAGCGCCGCAAGTTCGGCCCGGGGCGCAGGGGAGAGCCGCTTCACCGCCAGCCCCGCGGCGTCCGCGAGTTGAGGCTCCGGGAGCACCGTCACCGCGAGCCCCGCGCGAACGGTGGCCAGCACCGTGGCCACGGCGTTCGACTCCAACGCGACATGCGGCGCAATCCGGATGGCGGCGAACCAGGCATCCACGCGGGCTCGCACGCGCAACCCTCGGGAGAGCAGCGCGAAGGGCTCCTGGGCCAGGGGCTTCGCGCCCACGGTCTCCAGCTTCGCCAGGGGATGTCCCTTGGCGACCACCAGCGCCAGCTTGCTGTCGAAGACGGGCTCCGCCTCCAGGTCCGGTGAGCGCGCGGGGGCGTAGCCCAACCCCACGTCCAGACGGCCATCCGCCAGCCGCCGCTCCACCCGCCGCACCACGGCTTCCTCCGCGCTCAGCACCAAGCCCGAGTGCCTTCGCAGCACGGCGGCGAGCGCGGGCAGCACGACGCCTCGCATGCTGGGCGGGTAGCCCACGCGCAGGGCGCCGGTGGTGAGGCCTCGCAGCGCGCCCACGGCGACCCTGCCCGCGTCCACGTCCTCCAGCGCTCGTGATGCGTAGGTGCGGAACAGCTCGCCCGCCTGCGTCAGGCGCACGCCGCTCCGGGCGCGCTCGAAGAGGGGCGCGCCGAGCTCCTCCTCGAGCTGGCGAATCTGCTGCGACAGCGTGGGCTGTGAGACGTGGACGCGCCTGGCGGCCCGCCCGAAGTGCAGGGTGTCCGCGACGGCGGAGAAGTAGCGGAGGTGGCGCAGTTCCATGGCGTCATCATAGGCATTGCCTATCGAAGCCATGGGAACAAACGAATGTACCAATCATGGCCCGCGCGTAAGTGTTCTCCCATCGCGAGGTCGTGAAGGAGGCACCCGATGAAGGCGGCAGACCTGTTCGTCAAAGCGTTGGAAGCGGAGGGCGTGCGCAGCGTCTTCGGGCTTCCGGGAGAGGAGAACCTGGACGTCATCGAGGCCATGCGGGCCGCGGGCATGCGGCTGGTGCTCACCCGTCATGAGCAGGCCGCGGGCTTCATGGCGGCCACGTATGGGCGGCTCACCGGCCGCGCGGGCGTCGTTCTGTCGACGCTGGGGCCCGGGGCGACCAACCTCGTCACGGCCGCCGCCTACGCACAGCTTGGCGCCATGCCCATGGTGATGGTCACCGGGCAGAAGCCCATCCGGGCCGGCAAGCAGGGCCACTTCCAGATTGTCGACGTGGTGGGGATGATGCGCCCCCTGACGAAGCTGACGCGCACGCTCGTGTCGGCGGAGCATGTCCCTTCGGCCGTGCGTGAGGCGTTCCGCCGCGCCGAGGAGGAGCGCCCCGGCGCGACGCACCTGGAGCTCCCGGAGGACGTGGCCCGGGAGTCGACCGACGCCGTGCTGCTGGCGCCCAGCGCCCATCGCCGGCCCGTGGCGGATGAGGCGTCCATCGCGCTGGCCGTGGAGGCGATTGCTTCCGCTCGCCGGCCCTTGCTCATGATTGGCGCGGGCGCCAACCGCAAGCTCACGTCGGAGATGCTGCGCGTCTTCGTGGACAAGACGGGCATTCCCTTCTTCAGCACGCAGATGGGCAAGGGCGTCGTGGACGAGTCGCATCCCCTGTGGCTGGGCACGGCGGCGCTGTCGGAAGGGGACTTCGTCCACCGCGCCATCGAGGCCTCGGACTGCATCATCAACGTGGGCCACGACGTCATCGAGAAGCCGCCGTTCTTCATGCGCGACAGCCGCCGCACGGTGGTGCATCTCAACTTCTCTTCGGCGGCGGTGGACCCCGTGTACTTCCCGCAACTGGAGGTGACGGGCGACATCGCGAACGCGGTGTGGCGCATCGGTGAAGGGCTGGGGCCTCGCGCGCACTGGGACTTCGTGCCCTTCGAGAAGTTCCGCGCAGGACTCGAGGCGCAGCTCGCGCACGGAGGGGATGACGACCGCTTCCCCATCTACCCCGCGCGGCTCGTCGCCGAGCTACGGCGCGCGCTGCCGGACGACGGCATCGTGTGCCTGGACAACGGCATGTACAAGCTGTGGTTCGCTCGCTACTACCGCACGCGCCGGCCCAACACGCTGCTGCTCGACAACGCGCTGGCGACGATGGGGGCAGGGCTGCCTTCGGCCATCGCGGCGAAGCTGGTGCATCCCCGCCGGAAGGTGGTGGCGGTCTGCGGAGACGGCGGGTTCATGATGAACTCGCAGGAGCTGGAGACGGCCGTTCGGCTGGGCCTGGACCTGACGGTGGTCGTCGTGCGCGACGACGGCTACGGGATGATTCGCTGGAAGCAGGGGGAGATGGGCCTGCCGGACTTCGGCATGGCGCTGGGGAACCCGGACTTCGTTCGCTACGCGGAGGCATATGGGGCCCATGGCCACCGGCCGACCAGCGCGACGGAGTTCGGCGCGACGCTGGCTCGCTGCCTGGCGTCGAGCGGCGTCCATGTCATCGACGTGCCCATCGACTACTCGGACAACGCACGGGCGCTCGGCGCGGGCGCGGAGGAACTCGCCGCGCTCTGAGGGGGAACGGCGGTTCATGAACACTGGAGGAACACCATGCTGGCTGAACGTTATCCGTACTACCTGGCCAACCGGCCCCGGCAGCCCAACGCGGAGCTGGCCGTCACCCACAAGTACTCGGGCGAGGTCGTGACGCACGTCGCGGTCGCGGACGCCGCGGCTGTCGAGGAAGCCATCGCCGCCGCCGTGCGCGCCGCCGAGCCCATGCGGAAGCTGGCGCCGTACGCGCGGCAGGCGGTGCTCGAACACTGCGTGCGCCGCTTCCGCGAACGCGCGGAGGAGCTGGCCCTGGCGCTCTGCATCGAAGCAGGCAAGCCGCTGCGCGACGCGCGAGGAGAGGTGGACCGGCTCATCGACACCTTCAAGGCCGCCGCCGAGGAGGCCGTGCGCGGCGGGGGCGAGGTGCTGAACCTGGAGGTGTCGAAGCGCGCCGCGGGCTACCGGGGTTTCACCCAGCGCGTGCCGGTGGGGCCGTGCTCGTTCATCACCCCGTTCAACTTCCCGCTCAACCTGGTGGCGCACAAGGTGGCGCCGGCCATCGCCGCGGGCTGCCCGTTCATCCTCAAGCCTTCGGACCGCACGCCGGTGAGCGCGCTCATCATGGCGGAGATCCTGGCGGAGACGGAGCTGCCCGAGGGGGCATTCTCCGTGCTGCCCGTGCGGCTGGAGGACATCGGGCCGCTCATCGAGGACGACCGGCTGAAGCTGCTCTCGTTCACGGGCTCGGAGAAGGTGGGCTGGGAGCTGAAGGCGCGGGCGGGCCGGAAGAAGGTGGTGCTGGAGCTGGGCGGCAACGCGGCGTGCGTGGTGGACGAGGCGCCGGGCGCGCCGCTGGACTTCATCGCGGACCGGGTGGCGCAGGGGGCCTTCTTCCAGGCAGGGCAGAGCTGCATCTCGGTGCAGCGCGTGCTGGTCCATGCGTCGCTGTACGACGCGCTCCGGGAGAAGCTCGTCGAACGGGCGAAGGCTTTGCGGCCGGGTCATCCGTCGGACGAGGCCACGACGCTGGGGCCCATGATTGACGAGCCCGCGGCGCGGCGCCTGGAGGGCTGGATTCAGCAAGCCGTACAGCGTGGAGCGCGGGTCCTCGCGGGTGGCGGACGGCGGGGCTCGGTGCTCGATGCCACGGTGTTGGAGGGGGTTCCAGAGGATGCATCGCTGAGCAGCGAGGAGGCCTTCGGTCCGGTCGTCCTGCTCCAGCCCTTTGACAGCTTCGACGAGGCTCTGGCCCAGGTGAACAGCGGGCGCTTCGGACTCCAGGCGGGCCTCTTCACGCAGGACCTGTCGCGGGCGATGAAGGCGTGGGACGAACTGGAGGTGGGCGGAGTCGTCGTGGGCGATGTGCCGAGCTTCCGCGTCGACACCATGCCCTACGGGGGCGTGAAGGGCTCAGGCATCGGCCGCGAGGGCGTGAAGTACGCCATCGAGGACATGACGGAGCTTCGGCTGCTGGTGCTGCGTCAGGCGTGAGCGCTCGGAGACGCTCCCTTCAAAAGGGGACGAAGCAGTCGCGTGCGAAGGGGCATGCACCCACTTCAGTGAGATGAGTCGACGGGCCAAGGACCCCGCGGAGACCGCGGGGCCACGGGCGCCACGTCGAGTTTCAGACTCGGTGACGACCTTACGTGCAGCCTTCTTCGGAGCGCTGCTTCGTGAAGTAGAAACCACCCACGGGGGGAACGTCTTCCCCGCGCGCGCTCAGCTTCGAGGCGTGAGCAGCACCGAGCCCGAAGCAGGCATTGCCACCTCGAGCCGCGTCCCCTCGGAGCGGATGGGGATATCTCGTTCGCCCAGCAGGTCCTTCAGGGACGTATGCTTGGCCAAGCTTGCGTAGGCCTGGGGAGGGACAGGCGCAGCGTCCTGGCGGGCCCGAAGTTCAGCACGACGAGCGCGGGCTCGCTCGCTCCGTCCTGATGGCGCAACGCGGCGCCGCCTCCGGATTCTTCCTTCGCGTTGACCTGTGGCGGCGGGACGGCTGCTGGCGATATGAGACACTGCGTCAGTTACCGCACCCATGGACGAGAAGCGCTACCCCATCCCGGCCGGGCTCCACCGGGTGGAGCAGGACATCCAGAAGAGCCGCTTCATCACCACGGCCGCCCATGCGCCCACCGTGGAAGAGGCGAAGGCCTTCATCGCCCGCGTCCGCGAGGAGTTCGCCGACGCCACCCACAACTGCTGGGCCTTCGTCGTCGGGCCTCCGGGCTCCACCGCCCAGGTGGGCATGAGCGACGACGGCGAACCCCATGGAACGGCCGGCCGGCCCATGCTCACCGCCCTGCTCCACGGGGGCGTGGGCGACGTGGCCATGGTCGTCACCCGGTATTTCGGCGGGACGCTGCTCGGGAAGGGCGGGCTGGTGCGCGCCTATACCGCTGGCGTCCAGCAGGCGCTCGAAAGCCTCCCCACCACGGAGCGTGTGCGCAAGACGCGACTGGCCGTCGAGGTGGAGTACACCCACGTCGATGGGTTGCGCCGCCTGCTGCCGTCCTACGAGGTGCAGGTCCTGGCGGAGGAGTATTCGGCCACCGTGGGATACCGGCTGGAGCTGCCCGTCACCCAAGTGGAGGCCCTGCGGACCGCGTTGAACGACCTGACCTTGGGACAGGTGCTCGTCGAGCCGCTCGATTCGGACGATTGACCCTGGGCCACGGAGGGGAGAGCCTGCGGCCCGATGAGCGCTGGACCCGACCTCTTCTCCGCCTCTGTCGACGTGAATCGCTTCGCGCCCCTGGCGGAGCGGATGCGGCCTCGCACGCCTGACGAGTTCATCGGCCAGTCCCACCTGCTGGGCCCGGGCCGTCCGCTGCGCCAGCTCATCGAGCGCAAGGCCATCGTGTCCTCCCTCTTCTGGGGGCCCCCGGGCGTGGGCAAGACGACGCTCGCGCGGATGATGGCCACCGGTGTGGACGCGGAGTTCGTCATCCTCTCCGCCGTGTCGGACGGCATCCCCCGCATCCGCGAGGTGGTGGCCGAGGCCGAGCGCCTGCGCAACCAGTACAGCCGCCGCACCGTCCTCTTCGTCGACGAAATCCACCGCTGGGCGAAGAACGTGCAGGAGCAGGCGCTGCCCCACGTGGAGAGCGGCCTCTTCGTCCTCCTGGGCGCCACCACGGAGAACGTCAGCTTCGAGGTTCGCCCCGCGCTCGTCAGCCGGTGCCGCGTGTTCCAGCTCAAGGAACTCACCGTCGCGGACATCCAGTCGGCGCTGACGCGGGCGCTCGGTGATTCGAAGCGGGGCTTGGGCGCGCGCAACCTATCGGTGGGGGAGGGGGCGCTGACGCTGCTGGCGAAGGGCGGCGTGGGCGACGTGCGCAAGGCGCTGGGCGCGCTGGAGCTGGCGGCCAGCCTCACCGCGGACGGCGCGGAGATTACGCCCGAGACGGCGCGCGAGGCAGTGGGCACCAGTCTGTCCCGTCACGACAAGGACGGCGACCAGCACTACGACTTGCTGAGCGCGCTGCAGAAGTCGTGCAGGGGCTCCAACGTCCAGGGCGCCGTCTTCTGGGCGGCGAAGCTGCTCCAGACGGGCGACGTGGCGTCACTGTGGCGACGGCTCAAGGTGATTGCCGTGGAGGACGTGGGAATGGCGATGCCGGAGGCCATCAGCGTCGTGCGTGACTGCGAGGAGGCTTTCCACGCCATGGGCATGCCGGAGGGGCGCATCTGCGTGGCGCACGCCGTCGTCCTGCTGGCCACGGCGAAGAAGAGCAACCGTGCCTATGCGGCGCTGGACGCGGCGCTGGCGGCGCTCCAGGAGCATCCCAACGCGGAGCCTCCGCTTCACATCCGCAACGCGCCCACCGAGCTGATGAAGGAGCTGGGACACGGCAAGGGCTACCAGACGCCCTGGAACTTCAAGGACCACTACGTGCCCGGGCAGACGTACCTGCCCGCCCCGCTGGAGCGTTCCGTCTTCTATCGCCCGAGCAAGGAAGGCTACGAGGCGGAGATTCACGAGCGCATGAGCCACTGGTGGCGCGAGGACAAGGCGTCCCGAGGCGAGTAGGGCAGGCAGCCCCCGCGGGCTGGATTCTGCCGTCCGGTGCGCAATGCTCCTGGGCAGTAGTGCCGGTTGTTCATCCAGAGACGCCCTCCCAACTTGTTGCTCAATGAGCACACGGCGGTTCGCCGTCTCAGAGGGGGAATCATGATGAACACTCGCAGGTCCACGTTGGTGCATGGTGTGTTGTCCGCGGCGGTCGCGGTCCTCGCTGTTCCGGTCGCCAGGGCGGCAACGCCGCCCGCGCCTCCGGCTGACTGCTCAGTGGCGGGCGGCTACACACAACGCAACCTCGTGGCCAACAGTCCGGCGCTTGGCGCCGAGCATGTCGATCCGCACCTCGTCAACGCCTGGGGGCTGGCCTTCAACCCGATGGGCATCGCGTGGGTGGCGAACGAGGGCACGGGCACCTCAACGCTGTATGACGGCAACGGGGTTCAGCAGTCCCTCGTCGTGGGCATCCCCGCGCCGCCAGGAGTGACTGAGTCGGGAGAGCCCACCGGCGTGGTGTTCAATGGCTCGGAAGCATTCGTCGTGACAGGGACAGGTGTCTCGGGGCCCGCTCGCTTCATCTTCGCCACAGAGGAGGGCGTCCTGGCCGCCTGGGCACCTGCGGTGGACGAGGCCTCGGCCAAGATCGTGGCGGACAACTCCGCGATGGGCTCTGTGTACAAGGGGCTGGCGATGGCCGGCACCGGAGCGGACGCGAAGCTGTACGCGGCGGACTTCCGGAACGGTCGAATCGACGTCTTCAACTCCAGCTTCACGCCCATGCCGATGCCGGGCGCCTTCGCGGACCCGTCTCTGCCCGCCGGGTACGCGCCCTTCAACATCCAGGACATCGAGGGCACCCTCTATGTCTCGTATGCGCAGCAGGACAAGGAGCGTACGGATGATGTCCCCGGCGCGGGCGCGGGCTACATCAACGCCTTCGACATGAATGGGCAGTTGCTGCGGCGGTTCGCTTCTCAGGGCGCGCTCGATGCGCCGTGGGGAATGGCCCTGGCGCCGGCGGGCTTTGGGCAGTTCAGCAACCACCTGTTGGTGGGCAACTTCGGGGATGGCGCCATCAACGCGTATGACCCTGCCTCCGGCGCCTGGGCAGGCGCGCTCACTCGGCCGGACGGACACCCTGTCAAGGTCGACGGACTCTGGTCCTTGCACTTCGGCACTGGTGTGCAGGGCCTACCCGCCGAGACGCTCTTCTTCACGGCGGGGCCCGCGGACGAGGAGCAGGGACTCTATGGCCGGCTCGACATGACGCCCGTGTGTCCGCAGGGCGGCCTGCCCCCGTGGAAGGCGCCTCACGAGCCTGAGGCGCAGTGAGCGGGATGCGGGCATGGCGGCGCGGGCCGGAGCACGGTGCTCCGGCCCGCGCTGTCACGTGAGGCGCTACGAGGTGAAGGCGCGTCTCAGGGCTGCTGCGAGCCGCTGCCTCCGTAGCCCTGGTCCTGCAACTGTTGCCAGCGCGCCTTGGCCTGATGTTCGCGCTGGAGGTTGGCGTCCACCTGGCGCTGCTGATCCGCCGCCTTTCGCCGGGCGTCGGCGACGGCGCTGGAGAAGTCCCCTGGGGACAACTCTTTCGCCCGGACGTCCGCGTTGGCGTTGACGGCTTCGTACTTCGCCTGTTCGAGCTGGGCGTCGGCCACGTCCAGCTCCCGCTGGCGCATGACCTCCAGCGACTTCAACGTCGTCACCGCGTCGTCGCGCCAAGCCGTCTCCGCCTCGGCCAGGGTGAGGGCGTGCTGGGTCGTGCAGGCGGCATTCTGGGCCCGCTCGATGGCCGCGACGTCACCCGTTGCCTGCGCGGCCTCGAGCGCTGCCTCAGCTGCTTCGTGGCGGGACTTCGTGGCGTCCTCGTTGCGTTGGGCGACTTCTCGCTCCGCCTCGGCGTCCTGTCTGGCCACCTGGGTGCGGGGGATCTGCTCCCGGGCATGGTCCTCCGTGAGCTGCGCCTCGCGCACGTTTCCCAGCTCGCCGGGTGGGACGCGCGCCACCCATTGCTTGTCCACCTTCGCGCTGGAGCGATGGGAGGCACAGCCTCCCAACAGCATCACGGCCGTGCCGGCCATCCCCAGGTACATGCGACGCCTGCCTGGCTGCGCCATGCCTTCCTCCCGGTCATAGGGTCCTGTCCGAAACTGTGCGCATCCGGGGGAGGGTGAAAGCAGCGGCGCACCGCTCGGCGCGCCACACGCCCCCGCTCAAAGGGCAGGGGCTGCGCGCGCACGCTGGACGCCGCGCTAGCGGGGGGCGAACAGGGCCTCGAAGAGCGTGCGCGGGTCCAGCCCGGGTGGCAGTCCGGAGACGCCGCCGTCGTTCACCTCGACCACCGCCCAGCCTCCGTCCTGGAGCATGGCCACGTCCAGGGTGATGAAGGGCGAGTCGATGCGCCGGGCCAGGGGCTCGAAGCCGGTGAAGTCCGGCACGTCGACGTCGAACTCGTGGTACGGCTCGGCGGCGAGGAGCCGGCCGCCTCCGAAGAAGAGCCGGAACTCGAGGTGGGCCGGGCCCGCGGGTGTCCGGCCGTACGTCTTGAAGGGGAGGAACTTCCGGACGACGAGGCCCCGCTCGAAGCGGTCTCCGCGCTCGTCGACCAGGTTGGCGCAAATCTGTTCGAAGCGCGCCTGCGTCGTGCCCTCGGGGATGAAGCAGGCTTCATCCCAACGCTCCTTGGCAGACTTCACGTGGTCCTTCACCAGCCAGGGCTGCGGGCCGAGCGCCTGGGCCGCGTGCCAGGCTTCCGCCGCGTCCATGCCCTCCGTCCAGACGCTGCGGGCGGTGTAGCGGGAGAGCCGGGGGTACCAGTTGGGCAGGTAGAGCGCCGCCGCGTATTGCTCGGGCGTGGTCGTCAGCCGGTGCCCCAGGGCGGACACGGCTTCGTCCAGCCCCGTGTACTCCTCCTCCGTCAACATCCAGCCGCGGTAGAGGAGCCGGAGCCTGCCGCGCTCCGGAAGGGTGGAGAGCGCCTGTTCGGCATTGCCGGAGAGCAGGGCGCCCAGGTCTGCCTGGTAGGTGTCGACCCCGAGCGCTTCGGCCGCGTCGGCCTCCACGTCGAAGGGGTCGTCCTGGGTGGGATTCCGGCCGAAGAGGATGGCGTGCGCGTGAGACGGACGTCGGGAGCCTGGCATCCAGAAGCCTCGCATCAAGGGTGGCGGTGTGTGGGGGGCACCTCCGACGCGTGCGCGCGCCAACCCTGACACGGCCCCGCGCGGATTTCGCGGGGGCCGGAAGCGGGGCGCTCAGTCGCCCAGCGCGTCGTACCGGACCAGCCGGAAGCGGGCGCCCTGCGCGTCCCGGATGCGGGCCGCCAGCTTCTCGTGCAGCTCCGGCGTCCAGGCGCTCCACCGCTGGAAGAAGGCCGCGGTGGCGGCCTTGTCGCCGCCGTGCTGGAGCGCGAGCACCTTCTCCAGCAGCGAGGTCACGACCGCCGGGTACTTGTCGTACTGAATGCTCAGGCGCGCCGTCTGCGGGTCCGCCTGGAGCAGGCCGTGCTCCAGGAACCAGTTGAACTGCACCAACTGCATGCGCTGGTAGGGCTGGTCCTCGCGCGGACGCACGTTCTGGAGCGTGCGGCGGATGCCGGAGGCCTGCACCGCGCGCAGCCCGGCGGCGTCGAGCGCGCCCTTCTTGTGGAAGTCATGCAGCGAGAAGAGGCTCACCAGGTCCGCCTTCATCTCCTCCACGGCGCCCGCGTAGTCCTCCAGCGCGTCGTCCAGCGTGCGCCCCTTCTGGTCTCGGTCCGGCCCCAGGTAGTGGCCCACCTCGTGCCAGAGGGTGCGCTGGAAGTTGCCTTCGGAGACCAGCTCCCGGGCGTGGGCGTCCACCACCGCGGCGCGCCAGATGCGCTCGTCGGACGCGAAGAGGTCAGGGTTTCGCATGATGTTCTCCCGCAGGAGGATGGTGCGGCCATAGCGGCGCGCCGCGAGCGCGTCGTTGGGGAGGATGCTCGCGGTGTTGGTGCCGCGCGACTGGCCGAAGTCGGCGATGACGTCGTAGACGCCCACGGGGATGTCCTCGCGCACGCGCTTCTTCGCGGCGTAGGGCAGCGCGTCCTCCACCGCCTGGAGCCCGCCCAGGCGCTTGCGCAGTTCCTGCGTGGCCGCCTCGTTGCTCAGCAGCACCGACAGGCTGTGGAACGCCTTCACGCCGAAGAGCGCGTCGTCATACGTCTCATACGCGCCCAACTGCACGTTGAGCTTCTGGAAGCGGCCCGTCACCCAGGCCGCGTCGCCGCTCTCGTAGTCGTTGGTGAGCAGGTCGCGCGCGCGGTAGCGCAGGTAGCGCGCCAGCTCCACGTCGCTGGCCTCCAGCCGCTGCGCCGCGCGCATCACCAGCCCGTAGGCCTTCACCAGCTCCGGCCCATAGGCCACGGCATAGGGCACCGCGTAGAGCGCCTTGGCGTCGGGCCGCTTCGCCTTCGCTTGCAGGGCCTGGCGCAGGCCCGGATGCAGCGTGTCCAGCACCGGGTGCGTCTGGAGGACCTTCACGTCCTGGCGCAGGTTGGCGGCCGTGGCGCGGCGAACCACCGTCTTCTCGCTCAGCAGGGACTGGCGCTCGCCGGGGTTCGCGGCCAGGAAGGCGTCCACCTCCGCCCGCGTGACGTCCACCGGGTACACGTTGCGCGCGGACACCTGCGCGTCCACCGGGAGGAACGCCTCCCGCGCGTTGCTCAGGGTGCTGGCGATGGGGCCCTGGTACAGGCGGTACAGCGTGAGCAGGTCCTGCGTGCGCTTGGGGCTGCCCAGCTTCTTGTCCAGCGCCTCCAGCTTCGCGTGAGCCGGGAGCGCCTGGTGGTGGCGTGAGGACTCGTAGAGCCCCTGGAAGATGGCGCCCACCTCCAGCAGGTCCTTCACCGCCGCCTGCTCGTCGAGCGTGAGGCGGGAGAGGTCCGGCGACAGGCGGACCTCCTGCGTCTTGGCGAGGACTTCGGCCACCTTCTCCTCTGGCCAGTAGCCCGAAGGCAGGGTGGGGGAAGGACGGCCGGGGGCGGCAGCTTGTGCCGACAGCGCCAGGAGAGCGGCGGCGCCCAGAGACAGCGCGTGGGGGATTCGCATGGCGCGCAAGACTGCCACGGAGGTGGGCGTATTCCCCACGGCTTCGGTTGGATTGCGTCACGCATGGGTGACGTCCTGTGCGCCGGGCAAGTCTTGCGCTACATGGTGCGCATGAAACTCAAACTTCCCTTGTTTCTTTCGCTATCCACGGTTCTCCCGGCATTGATCAGCTGTGGAGCCCCGACGTCCACGGACACCGCGCACGAGGCCGTCGTGCTCGGAACGCAGGCCCAGGCGCTGGCCACCGGTACGCCCGCCGCGGAGGGTGTGCTGTCCTTCCTCAACGACTACTCCATCTCCTACACCGTGCTGGACCTGGAGGTGCCGCTGGACTCCCAGGCGGCGCAGGCGCTGATTGACTTCCGCGAGGGGCCGGATGGCGTGCTTCACACGGGGGATGACCGCCGCTTCGTGAGCATCGAGCAGGTGGACGCGGTGCCGTACGTGGGCCCCGCTGCGCTCGCGGCGCTGGAGGCGTACGCCAAGGGCACGGGCCGCGTGGAGCTGCCGGTCGACGGACACGTGGGGACCTTCCACGGCGTGGCCTTCAACGTGGCGGAGGCCCGCCGCGCCATCCTCGCCGCGAACACGGAGAGCGCGTCGAACCTGGAGACTGTCTTCGGCATCCCCGCGGCGGCGGTGCAGAGCCTGGTCGCGGCGCGTCCCATCCTCCACATGGTGCAGTTGTCGCGGCTGGCGAACGTGGACGCCGTCACGATGGGACAGCTCAAGGTCCACACGCAGCTCGCGGCGGAAGGTGACCCGTGCACGGGTCCGACCCTGTGTCAGCCCGGGCTCGTCTGTGAGGGCCGCCCGGGTGACGGCTCCAGCCCTTATGGCCGCTGCGTCGACGCCTCGTACTTCCCCGGCTACGGCGAGGTGTGCTCCCGCTTCGTCGCGTGCCAGACCCCGAAGTCGGTCTGCATCGGTCTGGCGTCGGGCTCGGTGGAGGGCTACTGCGCCCCGGCGTGGATGGGCAGCTCCTTCACCGAGTACTCGGACCTGCGGCTCCAGTCGACGAACCCGCTGGTGACGGCGCCGCTCGTCGCGGTGGGGTTGGCCACGGTGCCCATGGACATCAACGTGGAGCTGGACATCGTCCACACCGCGCCGCACCGGCTGGTGCTGACGCTGGAGGACCCGGGTGGTGAGACGGCCCTGCTGTGGGACGGTCCGAACGAGGGCACGCCGCCCTCGCGCATCGTCGTGACGCGGGGCATCCCGCGCGACGGCGCCGTCAATGGTCGCTGGAAGCTGCACATCGCCAACCCGTCCGGGGTGGGCAGCGGCACGCTGCGCTCGTGGACGCTGAAGCTCACCAGCCGCTACGACTGACCTGGCGGGTTCGCGGTGGGCCTCCGCGTTTCTTCAGGGGCCCACCGCGCGCCTCACGGCGACTCCGCGGGCCGGGTGACGTGCACCGGTGGCGTCCGCTGGGCCCAGGGCCGCGCCTGCTCGAGCTGGCCCGCCAGTTGGAACAGCGTGGCCTCGGCGGCATACCGGCCGGCGAACTGGACGCCGATGGGCAGCCCCTCCGCGCTCCAGTGCAGCGGCACGGACATGGCGGGCTGCCCGGTGACGTTGAAGAGCGCGGTAAAGGGGCAGTGGCCGAACGCGTGGTCGTACCACTCGCGGGCCGTCCGGGGTGCGTTGGCGTCCAGCAGGCCCAGCGGGAAGGGCGGCGCCGCCACCGTGGGCGACAGCAGTACGTCATACTGCTGGAAGAAGGCGCCCACCTGACGTGACACGAGGTTGAACACCCCGAGCGCCCGTTGCAGGTCCGTGGCCTTCAGCTCGCGGCCGTGGCGCACCGCCGCCCAGGTGGTGGCCTCCAGCAGCTCCGGTCCCGGGTCGCGGCCGGAGAACTGGCCCAGCATGCCCACCAGGGACGCCATGGTCGCCGACCAGACGGTGCAGACGGCCTCGTGCAGCAGTTGGCCGTCGTGCTCGGGCGCGGCCTCGACGACGTCATGGCCCAGCTCCGTACACAGGCGCGCCGCCGCTCGAGCGGCCTCCACACATTCGGCGCTCGCCGGTGAGCCCATGGGGGCTTCCGTCATCAGCGCGATGCGCAGCCGGCCCGGCGCGCGGCCCACTTCCTCCAGGTATGGGCGCTGCGGCGGCGGGGCGAAGTACGGGTCGCCCACCTCCGGCCCCTGGGTGGCGTCCAGCATCGCCGCGCTGTCGCGCACGCTGCGGGACAGCACGTGCTCGATGCCCATGCCGAAGATGAAGTCACCCGCGTCCGGCCCCAATGAGTTGCGGCCACGCGTGGGCTTCAGCCCGAAGACGCCGCAAAGCGCCGCGGGGATGCGCAGCGAGCCCCCACCATCGTTGCCGTGGGCCACCGGGACGATGCCCGCCGCCACCGCCGCCGCCGAGCCGCCGCTGGAGCCGCCCGGGCTGCGCTTCACGTCCCACGGATTGCGCGTGGGGCCGTGCAGCACCGGCTCCGTGGTGGCGTTGTTGCCGAACTCCGGTGCGTTCGTCCGGCCCAGCAGCACCAGGCCCGCGCGCCGGTACCGCGCCATCAACGCGCTGTCATGGGGGAACACCGTCCCCTGGGCCATCCGGCTGCCCATGTCGGTGGGCACACCCGCGGCGTGCAGGCCAATGTCCTTGATGAGGAAGGGAACGCCTCGGAAGGGGCCCTCGGGAATGCCTTGCTTCAGCGCCTCGCTGGCGTCGCCCTCTCGCGTGTCGATGACGGCGTTCAGTGCCGGGTTGACGGCGTGGATGGCCTCCACCGCCACCCGGAGCAGCTCTTCGGGCGTGACTTCCTTCCGACGTACCAGCTCCGCCAATCCCACTGCGTCAAAGCGGCTGTAGTCATGCAGGTTCATGAATCCCTCACTGGCGCCGGCGGACGTGCGGCGGATCGGTCGCGGTAGGCAGGATATTCTTGATTGCCGGGTCGCGCTCCAGGCACCTCAGCCCGTCGCCACGGCGCGCTCCTCCCGTTGGGCATTCACCAGGGCCGCGTAGGTGCCCTGGCGCTCCAGCAGCTCCTGGTGCCGGCCGACCTCCACCACCTGGCCGGCCTCCATGACGAGGATGGTGTCGGCGTTGCGCACCGTGCTGAGCCGGTGGGCAATGACGACGCGCGTGCACTTCAGGGACGCCAGCGCCTGCTGCACGTGCGCCTCGGTGGTGGCGTCCAGGGCGCTGGTGGCTTCATCGAGCAGGAGGATGGCGGGCCTGCGCACCAGGGCGCGCGCCAGGGCCAGTCTCTGCCGCTGGCCACCGGACATGGAGAGGCCCCGGTCCGTCAGCGGCGTGTCGTACTGCATGGGCATGGCCATGATGTCGTCGTGGATGTGGGCCAGCTTCGCGGCCTCCACGACACGGTCCATGTCCAGCTCCGGGTCGCTCAGGGTGATGTTCTCCCGCAGCGACGCGTTGAAGAACGAGGCATCCTGCAACACCACGCCCAGTTGGCTGCGCACCGCGCGCAGGTCCAGTTCGCCCAGCTCCGCGCCGTCGTACCGGACGTGTCCGGAGGTGGGCAGGTAGAGCCCCAGCAGCAGGTGCGCCAGGGTGCTCTTGCCCGCGCCCGAACGGCCGACGAGCGCCACCATCTGCCCCGGCTCCACGCTGACCGACACGCCTTGCACCACCCAGGCGGAGTGGGGGTTGTAGCGGAAGCGCACGTCCTCCAGGGTGATGGCGCCGCGCAGCGTGGGCGCGCGGCCCCGGTGCGCCGCGTCGCGTTCGGGGGGCGTGTCCAGCACGTCGTTGATGCGCTCCAGGTAGGTGCTCAGGAACTGGAGCTGCCCGCCGGTGCCCAGCAGGTTGGACAGGGGCACCAGCAGCGCGGTGGCCAGCGCGTTGATGCTCAGCATCTGTCCCAGGGACATCGCGCCGTCCAGCACGCGCCACGCGCCCACGCACAGCAACACCAGTGGGGACACGCGGCGCAGCGTGCCCGTCAGCGCGTCCAGCCACGCGGAGAGGCGGCCTCGCTCCAACTCCACGTTGAGCAGGTCCACGTAGAGGTTGGAGTAGCTGCCCACCATGCGGTCCTCCACGCCAAAGGCCTTGAGCGTCTGCATGCCGGACAGCATGGCCATCAGGTAGCTCTGGCTGCGCACGCCCATGTCCAGGCTGCGCGACAGGTGGCTGCGTTGTCTGGCCCGGGGCAGCGCGAACACCAGCACCTGCAACAGGCCCAGCCCCACCACCAGCAGCCCCAGCGACGCATCCGCCACCAGCAGCAGGCCCAGGTAGAGGAGCACCAGCGCACCGTCGAGCGCGCTGGACAGCAGGCCCGTGGAGAGCAGTTCGCGGATGGCCTGCTGCGAGCCCAGCCGCGTCAGCAGGTCGCCCGCGGGCCGGAGCTGGAAGAACGGGTAGGCCAGGCTCACCAGGTGGTCCAGCAGCCCCTGCGTCATCTGCGAGTCCAGCCGCGTGCGCAGCTCCACCAGGAGCTGGCCTCGCACCACCGACGTGAGCAGCTCGAAGAGCAACACGCCCGCGAGCGCCGCGGACAGCACCCCCATCAGCGAGTAGTCCTGCCGGGGCACCACGCGGTCCACCACCATGCCGGTGAGCAGCGGCACCGCCAGCGTCAGCACCTGGAGCACGGCGGACAGCGCGAGCACCTTCACCAGCGTGCCGGCCTGCCGCTTCACCAGGGGCACCAGGTAGCGGTAGGGCCCGCGCCGCGTGTGGCCCGGCTGGAAGTTCTCGGACGGCTCCAGCAGCAGCGCCACGCCGGTGAAGCACTGGCTGAACTGCTCCATGGAGACGCGGCGGCGGCCCTGGTCGGGGTCCACCACCTCGACCCAGCCGCGGCCCAGGCGCTCGAAGACGACGTAGTGCGTGAAGCGCCAGTGGAGGATGGTGGCCGGAGGAAGGAAGGGCAGCCGGTCCAGGTCCACGGAGATGGCGCGCACGCGCAGGCCCAGCTTCTGGGCCGCGGCCTTCAGCGCCTTCGCGCTGGCGCCGTCACGTCCGGGGCCTGTCACCTCGCGCACCGCGTCCAGGCCCATGTGGCGGCCGTGGTAGGCCAGCACCATGGCCAGACAGGCGGCGCCACAGTCCGTCATCGTCATCTGCCGCACTTCGGGCACGCGCTTGCGCAGGCCGAGCCTCCACCGGCGCTGGGGCTGCTGCGGCGCCTCGGCCGTCATGGCGGCACGTTTCCTTCCGGGGCAATGAGCGCCGGCCACGCCAGGACACCCATCGCCAGCGCGAGGCCGAAGACGAACAGGAGCGCGAACGTCCACCGCGTCCACTGTCCGCCGATGCGCAGCAGGTCACCTTCGTCCTGCACGACGCGCTGGTAGTGCGCCAGGGCTTCCTTGCGGAAGATGGAGGGGCGGCCGTCGGTGGGTGGCTGCATCGCGGGGGGACGTTAGCGCATGGGGTGGGGGACTGGCCCGGGACTGAACCAGTCCCCCTGGGCCTTCGCTACATGCACACGTAGGGCGGGCACGGCGTGCAGTAGTAGCTGCCGAACTGCTCGCAGCTGTCCGCACCCGAGATGCTCTCCAGGACCTCGTCGCTCAATTCCAGCTCGGCGGCGGGGTTGGCGGGCAGGGCCGCGCGCTCCTCCGACGACAGGCTGTTGAAGTACTCGGGGTCACGCCACGCACGGAGGATGTGTTCCTTCTTGCTCATGACAGCTCCTGGACAGGAAAGGGGGGACGAATCAGAGACAGTGACGCGGCGGGCACGGCGTGCACTGGGCGCTGGACTGGCCGGGCAGGCAGAAGTCGCCGCCGGTGATGACCTCCAGAAGGTCGTCCCCCAACTCCAGCTCGGCGGCGGGGTTGGCGGGCAGGGCCGCGCGCTCCTCCGACGACAGGCTGTTGAAGTACTCGGGGTCACGCCACGCGCGGAGGATGTGGTCCTTCTTCTGGCTCATGACAGCTCCTGGTTGCGGCTGGAGGGACGGCCATCCGGGGTGCCCAGCCCTTCACCTCGGACGATTCGTGGAGGCGCGACCGTCAGCAGCGAGGGCAACCGCTCCGGCATGGCCAGCCGCGCCAGTCCGTAGGCGATGCCCGCCAGGCCCACCATCATGCCCGGCGTCTCCGTGCTGCCTTGCAGGCCGAAGAGGTAGCCGTGCTCGGAGATGCCGCGCAGGATGCCGCCCGCCACCGCATTCGTGCGCTCCTGGAGCTTCGAGTCCCCGAGCGTGGCCGCCGCTTCCAACAGGAAGTCCGCGTTGCCCAGGTCTCCGTGGCACAGACCGTGGTTGCGGCCGAACCCCCTCGCCAGGGTGGAGTCCAGCGCGATGGCAATCTCCTCGCGCACCTCTGCGTCGTCCACGAAGGGCAGCCCAGACAGTCGCGCCAGGCCGATGCCGGGGGCGCCGGTGCACCATGCCCAGAGGAAGTGTTCCGTCCCCTCTGCCGCCGCCGCCAGTTCCTTCGCGCCCGCGCGCAGGTCGGGCCAGTTGCGCTCCTCGGGCGTGTAGAGCCCACGCTCGTACTCCATGCCCGCCACCGCGGCGTCACGCAGGCGCGTATCGCCCGTCCGCGCGAACAGCCGAAGCAGCGCCAGGCTGATGCCGGCGGCTCCGTGCGCCATGCCCGCGAGGTAACGGTTTCCGGCGGCTTCGCAGAGCCAGGCCGCGCCTCGGGCCTGGGGCGTGGACGTCTCCAGCAGCCGCTGGCCGCAGGCGTCCACCGTGGCCCACAACGTGTCTGACGGGCGGTGCTCACCGAGCACCAGCAGCGCCAGGAGGCAGCCCGCGGCGCCCGCGCCCACGTCCAGCACCGTGTCCTTCTCCACCAGGGGCCGCAGCCGGCGTACGTAACCCGCGGCCTCGTCCAGGAGCGCATCGTCCTTCCACAGCACGCCCAGGTGCGTCAGCGCGTAGAGGATGCCGCCCCAGCCATTGAGGATGCCCAGCCCCACCACGCTGGCGGGCTCCTCCGCCAGGAGGCGCGCCTGGGTGCGCAGCGTGGCCCGCGCCAGCCGCGTGAAGCGCGCGTCTTGCGTGACGTCCGCCAGGTAGCCCAGCGCGAGCGCGATGCCCGCGCGCCCCTGGAACACGTCCGGCCCCGGAGAACCGAGCCGCCAGCCGCCGTCTCCCGCGTCCAGGCCAAGCCAATGCGCTTCGTCGCGGCGTTCGAAGGCCAATGGCAGCAGCCGTTCACCCGCGCGTCGTGCTTCCACGAGCAACGCGTCGCGGAGGCCGGGCTGGGTGTGCTCCCGGAAGGGATATGTCGGACGCGCCACCGTCTGCGAGCTCAGCAGCAGGACATCCAGCGAGCGCTCCAGCACCCAGCGCTGCCGCGTCTGGTCCTCTGGCGACAGGCCCACCAGCCGGCGGCGCACGCGCGCCATGCCCGTCTCCTGGAAGAAGTCCGGCAGGCGCTGGCCCGAGCCCGCCTCCAGGTCCTTCGAGTCGGCGCGCGCGGTGAAGTACGGCAGGTCTCCCCGCTCCAACTGCTCCGTTTCCAGAGGCACGAGCGCCGCGAAGTCCGGGGCAGGCACCACGGCGCGCCACAGGTGGTCGAAGAAGCGTTGGCGCTCGAGCCCATCCGTCAGCGCGTGCGGGTGGTAGCTCTCGAAGAGGAGCGCGCCGTACACCGCCGTGTTGCGGAAGAGGACGCGCATGGGCACGTGCGCGAAGGCGGCCAGCGGCCCGTCCTCGGCGAGCAGCGCCTCGCGGTGCTCCAACAGCAGGCCGTACATGCGGGTGAAGCCGTCGGCCAGCGCGTCGCGGTAGTCCAGCACGGGCGCGGTTTCGCCCTCCAGGCGGGGCAGGTTGTTGGACCCGGGCATCTCCACCGGCCGCCGCTCGAAGCGCATCCGGTCCGTTCCTCGCTCCGTCGTCATCAAGTAGGCCTGCGGCGTGAGCTGACCTGCCCGAGCGCCCAGCCCGCTCAGGTCCACCCCGGCCTTCTTTCGCGTGCCCCAGAACTGCTGCGGCAGCAGTCCGCTGCGGAGCACCGACACCGGCGGCGCCTCCACCGCGTGCTCGGAGTCTCGAAGCGTGCGCGTGCCCGACAGCGGGTGGAAGAGCGTCTCCACGTCCACCAGCACCGGGTGCTCACCGGCGGCGATGAGGTTCTCGAAGTGCAGGTCCGTGCCGTCCAGCGCGTGCATCAGCGCGACGTAGGCGCCCTGGCGTTCGTAGAAGCGCCGGACCTCCTCTGCCGACGCGCACGGCGCGGGGTCCACGTACTCCATCCACCCGTATTCGCCTCGGTCCAGCGCCTCCGCGCCCTTCATCATGGGCGTGGCGCCGCGCGCGTTGAGCCACGTGAGGAGCTGCTGGAGCCCGGCCTCTGCTCCCAGTGAGCGCGGCTTGTAGACAATCCGCAGCCCGGACTCGAAGCGGAGGATGAAGACGCCTTGGCCGCCCCGGTGCGGGTCGGAGAAGCCGCCGCGTGCCTCCACCAGCGCGCCGGGGGACTGGCCCGCGTTGAACCGCTGCCAGAGCAGGGGCGCGTCCCGCGTCAACCGCTTCATCAGCCCCAGGCAGTTGGACTCCCACTCCCCGATGCGCAGGACGACGCAGCGGGCCAGCACCGGGTAGCGCTCCAGGATGTCCAGGGCGACCTGCGGCTGGCGCAGCCGTCTCGTGAAGTCCTGGAAGCGCGCTTCCGGGGTGTCTCCCGCGAGCAGTCCCTCCAACTGGGCGGCATGGAGCTCCACCACCATGGCACGGCCCAGCACTGGTGCCAGCACCTGGGGCAGGTGGCCCAGCATCGTGGAGACGACGACGCTCGGCTCCAGGTCGAGCCCAGGCGCGGCGTGCTTCATGGGCTTCAGCGCGGCGGTGAGCTGCGTCACGGCGCGCGACACCAGCGGATCCACCAGCGGCAGGAAGGCCGAGCGGTCCGGGCCCTCCGTGCGCTCGGGCCAGGGGACGGGCGCGTGCGAGGGCTCCGCGTAGGTGTGCTCCAACACCTGCACCCAGCGCGGGACTTCAGCAGGCGGGGTCCAAGGCGCCTCGGTGGGTACCTCCAGCAGCGTGAGCAGCTCCGCCTCGGTCAGCCCCGACGATTGCAGTCTGCGCTGCCACCAGTCCGCCTGTCCGAAGGGCTCCTGCTGACGCCATGCATCCAATCGCTTGCGCGCCGCGCCGGATGTGTCTTGTTGCGTCGTATTGGCTTTGAGAGTGAATTCGACCCGCTCGGTGAGTGGGGTGGCCCGTGCCCAGCGTGCGAACCGGGACGGAGTGTTGGCTCCCGGCATCGCCTTGTCCTGCCTCTGCGTGATTTCCACGCGTCCTCTCGTTTCCTGGGCAAAACCCGGTGAGCTGGCTTCGTTGGAGTAGCAGGGAGATGACTGTGATACAGGTAAGTCATTTCATCTTTGCCTGTCAATGCTGGGCGCCCGTGTTCGCTTGGCATGCAATCCAAGCGGGACGGTGGGAGTGATTTGTACGACGCGCTCATCATCGGCAGCGGCGCGGGCGGTGGGCCGCTGCCGTTGAAGTTTTCCCAAGCAGGGCTTCACGTTCTGGCCAACAGCTTCCGGAGCGCGGACCCCATCGTCCGCCGCGTCCAGGCGGGGGATTTCGCCTGAGCCGGGGCAGGGGGAGGCCGCCTGCCACGCGACGGTGCGCGCTCATGGCCGTTGCGCGATGCATTCTCGGGGCGTAGGGAAGCAACGCCCCATGTCCGCCACCGCCCAACTGCTCGAAACCGTCCGGAAGGAAGCCAAGCCGGGAATCTGGTCCAACGGCGTGAACCTCGCCCGCTCCGGAGCCGTGGTGCTCCAGTCCCAGAAAGGGGGCGAGCTGGAGCTGAGGGTCCGCGCCAAGGGGCGCCCGGTCGCCCTCACGGTCGTCCTGTACCCGAACGACGACGCCTGGGAGTGCGACTGCCCCAGTCAGGTGGACCCCTGCGAGCACGTGGTGGCGGCGGCCATCTCCATCCAGCAGGCGGAGAAGCAGGACACGCCCATGGAGACGGCGGCCACCCGCTGGGCCCGCGTCGTCTACCACTTCACCCGCGTGGACGGCGGCCTGGAGCTGCGCCGCTCCATCGTCCAGGTGGACGGCGCGGAGACGCCGCTGGAGGGCAGCCTGACGTCGTTGATGGCCCGGCCCGCGGAGGCCGCGAAGCTCCAGGTGGAGAACGCGGACCTGCTGGCCGACCGCATCCTGGAGCAGCGGCGCACACGTGGCACCCTGGCGCCGGAGACGCTGGAGGCGGTGCTCAAGGTGCTGGAGTCGGCGCGCAACGTGTTGCTCGACGGGCGCCCGGTGGCGGTGTCCGACGAGCAGGTGCTGCCACGCGCGGTGGTGGAGGACCGCAGCGGCCAGATTGTGGTGACGGTGAGCAAGGACCCGCGCGTCCAGGAGGTGGTCAGTCCCGGGGTGGCGCTCGCGAGCGATACGCTGGTCCGCCTGGGCGAGACGACCATGTCCGGCCCCTGGCTGCAGAACCTGCCCATCGTCCGCACGTACTCGGCGGACCACCTGGGTGACTTGACCTCCAAAATCATGCCCGAGCTGGGCCGCCGCCTGCCGGTGGAGGTCCGCAGCAAGCGGCTGCCGCGCCTGGACCGGGAGCTGAAGCCGCGCATCCTGCTGGAGCTGAACCAGCTCGACGCCGGCCTGTCCGTGCTGCCCACGCTCGTCTACGGCGCGCCGCCGGTGGTGCGCATCGACAATGGGCGCATGGTGTACCTGCGCGGCGCGGTGCCGCTGCGCGACGAGGCCGCCGAGCAGCGCCTCATCCACCAACTGCGCGACGAGCTGAACCTGGTGCCCGGCCGCCGGCTGACGGTGCAGGGCTCGGAGATGGTGCGCTGGGCGGACAAGCTGCGGCGTTGGCGCGGCGACCTCGCCGGTGACGCGGCGGGGCTGGTGAGCCCCGACGTCAAGCTGCGCCCGTCGCTCCACCTGGAGTCCAGCGTCACGGGGCAGGGCGTCCCCGACGTGCGCTTCCAGCTCTCCTTCCAGGTGGAGGGGGCCAAGGGCGAGGTCAAGGCCGTGGACGCCGCCGCCGTCATCCGGGCGTGGACGGAGGGGCTGGGGCTGGTGCCTCTGGACGGTGGTGGCTGGGCGCCGCTGCCCCGGGCCTGGCTGGACAAGCACGGTCAGCGCGTGGCAGACCTGCTCAACGCGCGGCAGGAGGATGGGAAGGTCTCCAACCACGCGCTGCCGGAGCTCACCGCGCTGTGCGAGACGCTGGAGCAGCCGCCTCCGCCGGGCCTGGACCGGCTGGCGCCGCTCGTCTCCGGCTTCGAGAAGCTGCCCCCGCCCGAGCTGCCCGCGGAGCTCAACGCCACGCTGCGCCAGTACCAGCTCCAGGGCGTCAGCTGGCTGGGCTTCCTGCGCGGCGCGGGGCTGGGCGGCATCCTGGCGGACGACATGGGTCTGGGTAAGACGCTCCAGACGATTTGCGCCCTGGGGCCCGGGTCGCTCGTGGTGTGCCCCACCAGCGTGCTGCCCAACTGGGCCGCGGAGCTGAAGCGCTTCCGCCCGTCGCTCAAGGTGTGCGTGTACCACGGGCCCGGCCGCGCGCTGGAGCCGTCCGCCGACGTGACGCTCACCACCTACGCCATCATGCGCCTGGACGCGGCGGTGCTCGGCGCGAAGACGTGGGACTCGCTGGTGCTGGACGAGGCGCAGGCCATCAAGAATCCGGACAGCCAGGTGGCGCGCGCGGCCTTCGGGCTCAAGGCGAACTTCCGGCTCGCGCTCAGCGGCACGCCGCTGGAGAACCGGCTGGAGGAGCTGTGGAGCCTGATGCACTTCACCAACCCGGGTCTGCTCGGGGGGCGCAAGCACTTCGAGGACAAGATTTCGCGGCCCATCTCCGAGGGCCGGCAGGACGCGGCCGAGGGGCTGCGGCGCCGCATCCGCCCCTTCGTGCTCCGGCGTCTGAAGCGGGATGTCGCGCCCGAGCTGCCGCCGCGCATCGAGTCCGTCATGCACGTGCAGATGGATGAGCGTGAGCGCTCCGTCTACGACGCGGTGATGGCGGCCACGCGGAAGGAAGTGGTGGCGCTGCTGAACGAGGGCGGCAGCGTGCTCAAGGCGCTGGAGGCCCTGCTGCGGCTGCGTCAGGCCGCGTGTCACCCCGCGCTCGTTCCGGGCCAGCGGGCCAACACGTCATCCAAGGTGGAGACGCTGGTGGACGCGCTGGAGACGGCCGTCTCGGAAGGCCACAAGGCGCTCGTCTTCTCGCAGTGGACGTCGCTGCTGGACCTCATCGAGCCGCGCCTGAAGGCGGCGGGCATCGGCTTCGGCCGGCTGGACGGCACCACGGCCAACCGCGGCGAAGTCACCGAGCGCTTCCAGTCCCAGGAGGGCGAGCCGGTGCTGCTCATGTCCCTCAAGGCGGGCGGTACGGGCCTCAACCTCACGGCGGCGGACCACGTCTTTCTGGTGGACCCGTGGTGGAACCCGGCGGCGGAGGCGCAGGCCGCGGACCGCGCCCACCGCATTGGCCAGGAGCGCACGGTGATGGTGTACCGGCTCGTGTCCCAGGGCACCGTGGAGGAGCGCATCCTGGGGCTCCAGGGGAAGAAGCGGGCCATCTTCGAGGCGGCCTTGAGCGAAGCCGCCGCCGCGACGGCCATCACCCGGGAAGACCTGCTCGAACTCTTCTCATGACGCGCGCAGTCCTTCTTTTCGCAGTGGGGTTCCTCACGATGCTTCCCGAATCCGCCGACGCCCGGCCCCAGGCCGCCGCCACGCTGCACGCGCTCATCCAGCAGGAATGGCAGTACCAGTTGGAGCACAGCCCGACGTACGCGTCGGTGCAGGGCGACCGGCGCTGGAACGGCCGCTGGGATGACCTGAGCCTCGAGGCCATCGCGGCGGACCACCAGCACAACCTCCAGGTGCTCGCGAAGCTGAAGACGGTGGACCGCAAGGCGCTCTCCGCCGCGGACCAGCTCAACTACGACCTGTTCCGCCGCGACTACGAGACGTGGGTGGAGGAGCACCGCTTCAAGACGTACCTGATGCCGGTGAACCACATGGGCGGCATCCCGGAGGGCATCAAACAGCCGCCGGGCGTGCAGACGGCCTACCAGCTCGCGGACAACCTGCGCTTCGAGACGGTGAAGGACTACGAGGACTGGGTGGCCAGGCTCCAGGGCTTCGGGACCTACGTGGACCAGGTGCTGGCGCTGCTGCGCGAGGGACTGCGTGAGAAGCGCATCCACCCCCAGGTCGTCCTCCAGCGGATTCCGCCGCAGGTGGCGAAGCAGCTCGTGGCGGACCCGGCGGACAGCGGCTTCTTCGCGCCGTTCCGCCGCTTCCCCAAGGGCATTGCCTCCGCGGAGCAGCAACGCCTGTCCGCGGCGGGCCGCGCGGCGATTGCGCAGGGCGTGCTCCCCGCGCTGAAGCGCTTCCACCAGTTCCTCACCGAGGAGTATGTCCCGAAGGGCACGGAGGCGGTGGGCATCTGGCAGTTGCCCGACGGCGCGGAGCTGTATGCCTTCCTCGCGCGCAAGTTCACCACCACCGGCCTGGGCGCGGAGGAGATTCACGCGCTCGGCTTGGCTGAGGTCCAGCGCCTGCGCGCGGAGATGGAGGCGGTGAAGGCCCAGACGGGCTTCAAGGGCACGCTGGCGGAGTTCTTCCGCTTCCTGCGGACGGATGCGCGCTTCTATGCGCGGGACGGGGACGAACTGCTGATGCGCTACCGGGCCTTGTCCAAGCGCATCGACCCGTCGCTGGTGCGGCTGTTCAAGACGCTGCCCCGGCAGCCCTATGGCGTGGAGCCGACGCCGGAGGCCATGGCGCCGGACGCGACCACCGGCTTCTATTACCCAGGGGCGTCGGATGGCTCGCGGCCGGGCACGTACCTGGTGAACCTGTACCGGCCAGAGACGCGCCCCCTGTGGGAGATGGTGCCGCTCACGCTGCATGAAGCCGTGCCCGGTCACCATCTGCAGACAGCCCTGGCCGCCGAGCAGCCCGGCCTGCCCGAGTTCCGCCGCTACGGCTACTACGTGGCCTATGGCGAAGGCTGGGCGCTCTACTGTGAGACGCTGGGCGACGAGCTGGGCCTGTACACCAGCCCGTATGACAAGTTCGGCCAGTTGGCCTACGACATGTGGCGCGCGGTGCGGCTCGTCGTCGACACCGGCATGCACGTGAAGAAGTGGACGCGGCAGCAGGCGCTCGACTTCTTCATGGAGAACTCGCCGCGCCAGGAGCTGGACACCACCAACGAGATTGACCGCTACATCGCCTGGCCGGGGCAGGCGCTGGCGTACAAGGTAGGGCAGCTCAAGATTCGCGAGATGCGCACGCGCGCGGAGCAGGCCCTGGGCCCGGGCTTCGACGTGCGCGAGTTCCACGACGTCGTGCTGCTCGACGGCTCCCTGCCGCTGGACATCCTCGAGGCGCGGGTGCAGGCGTGGGTCCAGGCGCGGCAGCGTGGGGCCGCCGCGCCCACGCCTCAGCGCGCGGACTGAGGCGCGCGCGGCGTCACGGCGCGGGGGGCGCCAGCCGGCCGTACTTCTTCATCACCTGGATGAGCCGGTCCTGGGGCAGGCCGTAGACGCGGCTGCTCTCCGCGCCCGTCATCGTGTCGGAGGCCAGCATCGAGTTGAGGATGGCCTCCTGCGTGGCCTGGATGGTGGCCTCGAAGAGCGGCGTCATTCGCTCGTTGTCGAGCGTCGAGACACCGGCCACGTCCGTGCCGGTGGGGGGCTTCAGCCGCTGCGTGGAGAAGGCCACGAAGATGTCGCCGGAGGAGTTGCCCCCCAGGCCTCCCATCTTCCCGATGCCCAGCGGCACGCGCTTCGCCAGCCGCTCCAGTTGATGCGGCAGCAGCGGTGCGTCCGTCGCCACCACCACGATGATGGAGCCGGCGCCCTCGGGCGTGCGGGGCTGGGTGTCGCCGCGCGACGCCGAGCAGGCTGGCAAGTCCTTGAACATGCCGGGGCTCGGCTTCTTGGGCCCGGTGTAGCAGGGGCGCAGGTCGTTGATCTCCTCGCCCACGGGCACGCCCTCCACGGTGAAGAGGTGCCGCGCGCCGTAGTTGCACTGCAACAGCACGCCCACGGTGTAGCCGCCCTCCGACTCGGGCAGCTTGCGTGACGCCGTGCCGATGCCGGCCTTGAAGCTGTGGCACACCATCCCCGTGCCGCCGCCCACCGAGCCCTCCGCGACGGGACCACTCTTGGCGCTGTCGAGCGCGCGGTGGGCGTGCGTGGCCTTCACGTGGAAGCCGTAGATGTCATTCAGCAGGCCATCCCACGTCTCCGCGACGACGGGCAGCCCCAGCTCCCACTCCAATCCGCGCTTCATCGCCCAGGAGATGACGGAGTCGCGCACGGTGCCCACGTCATTGGTGTTGGTGAGCATCACGGGGCCGGCGAGCTGGCCGGATTCGGTGAGCCAGTGGGAGCCCGTCATCTCGCCATTGCCGTTGAGGGCGTAGATGGCGGCGAAGACGTCCTCGGACACACCGTCCTTGCCGCGAGGCAGCACGGCGGTGACGCCGGTGCGCACCGCGCCCTTGCCGCGCGGGCCGCGGGTGTCACCCGAAATCAGCGTCGTGTGGCCCACCTCCACGCCGGACACGTCGGTGATGGCGTTGTTCGGGCCGGATTGGCCGCCGAAGGTGATGCCCAGGTCGCGGGCGCGGGGCCTCGCCTGGGTGGACTGCGCTTCCGCTGGAAGGGACCACAGCAACAGACAGCACACGACGCCCAGGCGCAAAGGGAGACGGAACGGGTTCATGGCGTGACGTCATATCGCGACCGCGTCAGGCCCCCAACTGGTGGTCCCGTCTGGCCATGTCCGTAATCTCCCTGCCAGTATCTCCCTGAGTCCCCTCACCGTCGGGCTGCACATGGCCGAACACGAAGACCTTGATGCGTTGTGGCGCAAGGCGCGGCCGGATGACCTCGCCTCGCTGCGGCGGCTGGATACCGCGCTGGTTCGTTCCGGCTACCAGGTGGAAGGAAAGACGGTGCGCGAGTGGATTGCCGCGCTCGCCGGAGACCGCATCCGCTGGTTCGACGGCAGGGATGCACATGACCGCGTGTGCCAGGCAGGGCTCGCGGCGGTGCCCGCGCTCATAGAGGCCCTGGTGCGAGCGGACCAGGAGGCTTCCTGGCAAGCCACGCGCAACATGCTCGGGCAGTGCGTCGCGGCGCTGGGCACCATCGACCCGCTCCCCACCTGTGCGATTCCGGCGCTCCTCGACGTGCTCCGTCAGCCCGTGGCGCGGGTCCGGCGAATGGCGTTGGCGGTGCTGACGCGCATGCGCCCACGCGCCACCCCCATGGCCCTGCGCGCCGTCCTGCCGTGTCTCAAGGAGCGGGGCGACACGCCGACGCGGCAGCACGCGGCGCAGGTGCTGGCGGCGATGCAGGACCCGTTGCCGGACGAGGTTCGCGTCGCCGCGCTATCGCTGCTCGGAGATGCCCACCGCGCGGTGCGCCGGGAGGGGCTCCATGTCCTCGCTCGCTTTCCGCGCGACGAAGAGGTCCTCACCGCGCTGGAGGAGCAGGCCATTGTGGACGATGAGAATCGGAATGAGGCCCTGCGCGTGCTGTCGCTGCTGGCGCCGTCACGAGCGATTCCAAGACTGCTCGAAGTGGCGAGTAGCGCGAGATCGCGCCGGCAAGAAGACGGGCCGCCTCCGCCTTCCTGGCGGGGCCCGCTCGGTGAGACCCGACGGCTCGAAGATGGGAAGCGAGCCCTCTTGTTCATCGCCCGGCTGGGCGTCCGGGGCGCGGAGGCGCTGGCGCCGCTCGACGCGCTCCGGTCCGTCGAGGTCCTGGCACCCTATGTGGACGCCGTCATGGACGACATCACGCGCGCGGTGCTGCGACAGCAAGCGCCGCCCTTGAGGACGGACCGTTTCCAGGAGCCGCTCTGCGCCGCGCTCTTGACGGACGTGGCGTGGCCCGTCGAGCGCACCGAGGAGCCGTCCCTGGCGCTTCGCCCGTGGCTTGAGTCCCTGGCCGCCTTCGGTACCGAGGTGGAGGTGCGCGTGGCGCTCGCCGCCGCGAGGCATGTGCTGTGGCTGTGGGAGTCCCAGGACCCGAACAACGACTGGTCACGCCGCGCGGTCATGGCCATGGACCGCTGGCTCTGCGAGCCCTCGGAGGAGCACGCGGCGCAGGTGGCCGAGGTGGGAAACTTCACCCCCAGCCAGTTTTGCGCGCCGGATGCCTTCTCCGCCGCCTGGTCGGTGAACTACGCCTGCGGGTGTGTCCCCCGGCCGTCCGCGCCCGTCGCACCGCGCCCGCCTGAAGTGGACCCCCTGGGCGCGTGCGTCCATGCCGCGTGCCGGGCGCTGAGCCGCCGGTCGGTCATCACCTTCGCGCTGGGCGCCAGCGAGGAGTCTCCAGAACCGCTCAGCCCGCATGCGTCGGCACGACAGGTCCACCGTGCCATCGTGGACGAGGTGCTGCCCTGGGCCTGTGGTGCCTGGGACCCCGTGAAGGACACGCCACGGCTGCGCAAGGCGCTGCGAGCGGACGGCTGGCGCATCCCCGGCGCGCCCTGACTTCACGCGTCCGGCTGTCCGCGGGTGTGCAATGGCCGTGAGACCGCCGGGCCGGGAAGTGTGTGCGCGCCTGACGCTGACGCGTGTGAATGCCCCCGAGCGCGCGTGCGGTCCACGGGGGCAGGTGACAACCCACTGGCCACAGGCCTGAGGTCCGGCCCCGTGAATCATGGGGCGTCCAGGGCGTGGGGGGCAGGGGGCGGAGTCCAGCGGTGGTGGGCCGCCCTGTTGTGGGGGACGTGTGTCCTGCTGGCGGGCGTCGTCCGCGCGGACGGGTGGCACGTGGAATACGACGCGCCGATCCCACTCTTCCTGGACCGCAGCTACATCCTCGACTCCCCCAACCGCATTCGCCGTCAGGGGGCGCCGAACTCCCCGGAGAAGCTCATCTTCGAGGCGCAGGTGGCGCCCAACCTCTTTCTGCCACAACTCCATCACGGAGACTTCACGCGGCCCGGTGGTGAGTATTTCCTGTCGCTCATCATCACCCCGGCGGTGCAGTTGCGCATCGTGGACACGCCGAGCGACCCCGCCATCCCGCCGTCCTTCATCGCGAAGGCGACGTTCCAGGTGGCGCACCTGCGACCGCTGGCGAAGCCTCGGGCAGAGGGCGCGGCGGTGCGGGGATTGGCGCTCGCGCTCAACGTCATCGTGGGGCACTACTCGAATGGGGAGTCCGGGTGCTTCTACAGCAACCAGACGCGCGGCGAATCCGGGTGCACGCCGTCGGAAGGGCAACTGCCGCTGAACGAGGTGTCCGGCAGCTTCACGACGAACCTCTTCCGCATGGAGTTCCACAGCCGGTTGGCTTTCGACGTGGAGCCGGACCTGCGCAACGCGTGGTTGGTGGGCGGGTTCGCCGCCTTCGAGCTGAACACCTCCATGGGCCCTGGCCGCATCACCCGCGCCCAGCGTTTCGTCTACGGTGACGGACACTGGGCGGCCGGCGTCATGGGCCAGCGCACATGGAGCAACCACCGTTTCCCGTTGGAAGTGTCCGTGTCGCAGCCCTTCGGGGAGACGCCCTCGCAGCGGGCCACGTGGAAGGCTGAGTTCGGCGTCTACCCCCGGTGGGGCGCGGGCTTCGGCGTCTTCGCGCGGTACGTGAAGGGACAGGACTACTACAACATCCTGTTCCTGGAGCCCGTGGCGCTGTGGCAGTTCGGGCTCGCCTTTGAACTCAACCCCGGCGCGCGACTGCGGGCGGCCGAGGAAGGTCGGCCGCCCGGGTTTCCTTGAGCCGCGTCAGGGCAGGCGCGCGTCGAGCCACGTCAAGTGCGCGTCGACCGTCTCCGCCACCGCCTGCGCCTGGTCCGACGCGCTGGGGTCCGTGTAGGGATTGCCAATCTCCTTGTGCTGCCACTTCACCCAGGTCTGCTTGTACCAGCCCCAGTCGAGGTTCGTGCCCGTCGAAGGCGGGGTGCTGCCCGCGTAGCCGGAGAAGGCGCGGATGCCCGTGGCGGGAGCGACCTCCTGGCCTCCCACCACGTGGAAGATGTGGAGCCTGTCGCGGCGGGGGAACTGGGCCGTCAGGTTCGTGGCCCACGCGCCATAGAAGGTACCCCAGGGCCGCACGGGGTTGTTGATCTTGCTGTCGAAGGTCCCCAGCTCACCCTGGCTGTTGCGGCACACGCCGTCGAATGACGACACGTAGATGTCGATGCCGTCGAGCGCCGTGTTCGCGCGGAGCGCTTGCGCCATGCGCATCATCAAGCATCCACCGCGAGAGCTGCCCGCCAGGTAGATGGCACGAGTCTCCGGACGGACCTGCGCCTGGAGCCAGTTCGAGAAGCCATTCACGATGCGCTGCTTCGTGTCGCTGTCGAACAGATGGTCGAAGTTGGCGTCGTTGACGACGGACAGGTACGTCTTCCCGCTGGGAAACAAACCCAGGGCGCGCAGCTTCATGGCCAGCGAACGGCCGTCCAGGCTCACGTTGGGACAGGAGACGCTGTCACAGGACGCATCCCAGTTGGAGGCCTGTCCGGTGACGCCGCTGGAGTGGCCGCTGCTCGAAATCTTCTGGCCCGCGGACATGAGGACCAGGGCCTCGCGCGTGGCAGGCGCGTCTACCTCCGCGATGCGGATGTTGTGGAGCGCGATGTCAAAAGCGCCCGCCGCGCGGAAGTGCTCGAACCCCGCCGCCGCTTGATAGGCCCCCGAGCCGTTTCTGAAGACGACACGGCGGGACACCACCGTCTGGCTGCTGCCGCTGGGATACGTCAGCGCCTGGGCCTGGACGTCCTGCGC
This sequence comes from Myxococcus sp. CA005, assembly GCF_006518205.1. Classification (NCBI taxonomy): domain Bacteria; kingdom Pseudomonadati; phylum Myxococcota; class Myxococcia; order Myxococcales; family Myxococcaceae; genus Myxococcus; species Myxococcus sp. CA005. Next base: position 43,252 of record NZ_SRLV01000045.1, read on the forward strand.
GCCTTCGGGTTCGAGCGCGGACGGGGCCGGCTCCATGGGGCCCCCGCAGCCCGCGAGGGCGCCTGTGAGCAGCAGGGCCAGGTTCAGCCTGGAGAAGACACGACGAGCGACGCGTTCGGTGCGGACCATGGTGTGCTCCGAGGGCGGAGGGAGGTGCATCGGAACGCCCTGGGCACGCCCCCCTGGGCCCAGGTCGAAGTCGAAATGCTCAGGGCACGCTCACGGTGGCTCGGGCCAGGGCGAGCCAGGAGTTGCGCCGGCCCGGGTCCTCCAGCGGCGCGGTGTCGTACCGCTGGGCGTACCCGGCGGCGCCGAGACCGAAGAAGGACGTCACCCACCAGCGGACCGCGAGGGCGCCGCCCGTCGTACCGCCGGGCTGGATGTCGGAGGCACCCCGGCCCAGCCACAGCCGCTCCACTCGCGCGGCGAGCTCGACGGCGCCCGTGGGCACCTGCCCGGCGTTGACGGCGTCCATGCCGGTGGGGTCGTTCGGCGCCACGGGCCAGCGAGCGCCGTCGCCCCGGGGGCGTCCCACCACCACCCAGGACACCTCCAGCGAGGCCCCCTGGCTCTCCATCCGTGGCAGTCCTTCGCGCGGGGTGTTGGGATTGCCATCGGTATCGCGAGAGCGCCGCTCCCAGGCCGCGGCGCCTTCCGCCAGCACCCTCACGGGCCCAACGTCCAGCCGCGCGTGCGCCTCCACCACCGAGCGAGGCCCCGATACCGGGGGGGCCCGGTAGAAGACGAAGTTCTGGGGGCCGATGCCACCGATGCCGGCCCGGTCGTAGGCGTTCTCCACATGGACACCCGCGCCAGCGCGGAAGCCCCAGAAGGCATCCACGTCGCCCCGGGCGCGGCCCCAGCGTCCATCCACGCGGGCGTCCAGGGCGGGCAGGCTGTTGTCATTGCCCAACGGACTGCGCGAGCCATTGCCCACGCGCACCCAGGCCTCCACGGGCAGCGTCTTGGGCGCCCACCAGGCCTCGATGCCCAGATCGCGGCGCGGCCAGAACGTCTGCGCCAGCAGGGATAGCTCGGGAATGGCCCGGGCCTCCTGGCTCTCGTCGCGCGCGCTGATGAACAACGGCGTCTTCGACATGCCCATGGACAGGCGCAGCGACTCGCCCAGGGTGGCGGCCACGAAGGCGTCGATGAGCGCGGGCTTCTCCTGCGCCCACTCCGCCACGCCGGAAGCCATCAGCCAGGGCACGGGGTAGGCCCGGGCGCCCACGCGGAGGCGGGCCAGCGTGACGCCGTCGAAGCCCTCCACCTCGGAGACGTGCTGACGCCAGTCGATTTCACCCACCAGGACGGGCTGGAGCCAATCCGGGGCCGCCAGCGCGGGCGTGCTCGCCAGCGTGGCCACTGCGATGAGGACCCGGCGCATTCAGTCCACCGGGACAATCTGGAGGAAGTGCGTGGTGCCGTTGGACTCGTCCCCGTCGTGGTCGGCGAGGAAGAGGCGGCGGTTGACGGCGTCGTAGGCGATGCCGCGCACGTTCTGGAAGCCGCTGGCGATGACTCGCTGCGCGCCGGTGCTGGGATTGATGCTGACCACGGTGCCCTGACGGGTGCCCGTGAGCAGCGCGCCGCCCGGCCCGAGCGACAGCAGGTCCGGCTCGGTGAGGGTGGCGATGGTGGTCAGCTCCGCGGGACGCGCCAGCGGCGAGCGGTACACCTTCCCGGCAATCTGGTCCGCGATGTAGAGCGAGTCACCCACGGCCAGCACGCCCACGGGCTTCTCCAGCGCACCCACCACCTCCTGCTCCGTGCCGTCCAGGTTGAGCAGGGCGATGGAGCCCACATTCACGTTGCTGTTGCGGACGAAGTAGGAGTTGTAGAGCCGCCCGTCCTCCGTCACCGTCAGGCCGATGCGGCGGCGGTTGGTGGGCAGTCCCGGCACCTTGCCGGTGGTGCCGTCCGGCCGCGCGAAGAGCACCGCGCCCGCCGTCCCGAAGCCGAAGCGCACCGTCACAAGCGTGCCGTCCGGCATCCGCACCACCTCACCCAGGTTGGTGCTGTTGGGCGGCGCGTCCGGCAGCGCGACGGCCAGGGACACGCCTTCACCGTCCCGGTACTTGAGGATGCGGTGGTTCTGGTCGTCGGCGATGTAGAGCGTTTCGTTCTCGGCGTCCCAGAACATCCCGTTGGGGTCGCCGTCCAATGGGATGGCCTTGGGGCCCCGGTCCACGGGCGCATCCACCCCCGGACCGTCGGAGGGGGTGTCAGAGCAGCCCACGAGGGTGAGCAGGGCAAGAAGGGACAACAGGGGCGCGCGCATGGCGGGCTTCTAACCTAGAAGGCCTCGCCCACGTTCAAATAGAAGCTGGGTTCACTTCCGTAGGCGATATCGAGCCGGAGATTGACGGGAACGTCTGTCATGGGGGCGAAGCGCAGCCCTGCGCCAGCCGCCGGTTTGATGTCACGCATGTCGAAGTCGCGTGGGCTGCGTGCCACCGTCGCCGCGGAGACGAAGGCCACGGGGCCCAGTCGCCAGAAGAGGGGCGCGCGGTACTCAACCTGCGCGCCCAGGTGCTGGCGCTCGCGGAAGCGCCCCTCCAGGTAGCCTCGGCTCAACTCCATCCCGCCCAACCTCCCCGTGTCATAGAAGGGCGGTTCACCGTCGCGCAGGTCGACGAGTCCCTGCATCGCGAGAACGTGTCGCTGTCCCCACGGAAGTGTGAGGTAGCGCCGGACATCCAGTCGCAGCACATCGAAGACGTAGTCGGAGCTCCACGCGTCCCGGGCCCGGCGCAGGTTGAGCCGCGCCACCAGGCCTGTCACCGGATTGAGCGTGTTGTCCCGTGAGTCATAAAGGGCGGTGAGCCCGAATTGAACCGTCGAACCGCCCTCGGCGCCCGTCATGCGCCGCACCGCCCCGTCCTCCGCGACATAGGTGAAGCGCGCGTGCTGATAGCGCACGGTAGGGCCGACATAGAGGCGCGGGGCGATGCGCCACTTCGGACTCAATTCAAGCTCGAAGAAGATGGGGGTGAAGTCCTCCTCGTCCTCCGCCCGCGTGCGTGCGCCCATGCCGAAGAAGCGGTCCGGGAAGCGCGCCGCGCTGGCGGTGGCCGTGAGGTTCAGCCGGTCGTCGAGCAGATTCACGTCCGGCTGGAGGAGGAGGGTGAACTGGCCACGGGTGCTCGCGGCGGCGGCCAGCATCACCTGGGACTCCCTGCCGCCTCGCGACGCCGGGGGCTGATAGATGAGCGATGCCGCGCCGCCCAGGAGGAAGCTCGTCTCCGGCTGGTAGGCGGGCAGCACGAAGGGGACGACGCTGAAGCGCCCCTCCGGTGCTTCCTCGGGAGTGGCCACGAGCAGGACGCCGAGGACGGCCGTGAGGAGCGGTGTCATGGCGGGGCCTCAGACGTTTTCGTCGAGCCAGTCGAACAGGCGCGCTTCGGCCAGCGCAGTGGACGCCGCCTGGCAGTGCAGGGGCGCGGCCTCTTCGTGGGTGAACATCATCAGGTGCTTGGGGCCCCGGAGCGCGTCGTAGAGCTTCTGGGATTGGCCCGGCGAGGCATCCTCCGCCTCGCCCTCCATGATGAGCACCGGGCAGCGGATGCGGTCGACGATGGCCTCGTTGGTGAACTCCTCCAGCTTGCGGAAGAGCTCCGACGGCGACCGGGCGCCATGCTTCCAGTACACGTCACGCAGCCAGTACTGGGCGGTGGGCCACCGGTCCGCGAGCGCGGTAATGGCCTGGTCGAACTGCTCCGGGTGTGACTTCAGCAGTGCCAGCGAGCCCGGGAGGAAGCGGTTGAAGTGCGAGCTGGTGGACTCCCACCAACTGAGGACGCCGGGGTTGGCGATGCACAGGGCGATGCGAGGTTCGAACGCCGCCGCCCGAGGCGCCAGTGCGCCGCCGAACGACAGGCCCATGAGGAGAATGCGGCGAGGGTCCACCCCGCTGATGCGCTCGGCCGCGTCCACCACGGGGCTGACGGCCTTCTCCCAATCCGGCCGGAAGCTCAGCCGGTGTTCCCGCAGCGAGCGGCCCTGGCCCGGGCCGTGGAACATGAGCACGTGGTAGCCGCGCCGGGCCGCGCCTTCCCAGACCCACTTCGTCTCCTCCGGCCAGGCATGCAGCCCCTGGTGGAGGAGGATGACGGGCGCGCTGGGCTTCGCGTGCGGCGAGCGCACGAAGTACGCCGCCAGCGTGGTGCCCTCGTAAGGGATGGCCAGCGGCTGCACGTCGTAGCCGAGCAGCCCGTTCGACTTCTCGAACGTGGTGGCCGCCTGCCGCGTCACCTCGAGCGTCCGCGGGTCCTCCAGGTCCGTGTAGTGCATCGTCGCCGCGCGGTAGTAGTTCGCCGCGCGCGCGTAGGCCTGGCCGGCGCTCAGCCGGTGACCCTTGGACTCGGCGTTCTGGGCGTGGCCGTGGACCCGCCGCGCCGTCTGGGTCCACGCCTCGAACCAACTGCGCTCGTCCCCGGGCTGGATGCGGCTGGCCGTCTCCAGCACGTCCCCCACGTCGCTCTGGCCGTGGGTTGCATGGCTGAGGAACCAGAGCACCTGGTTGTCCATCAGCCCGTCCCCCGTGAGGCGGATGTCGTACCAGGCGTCGCTTCGGGGGTTGATGCCCTGCACGTCCTTGGACACCGGTGCCAGCGCGCTCCGCAGCCCCAGCGCCGCCGCCGCGCCGCCCGCAAACAGCCCCGCTCCCATCAGCACGCCTCGTCGAGAGGGTCTTCCTGCGGTAGGTTCGCCTTCGGGCTTGACCATGGGATTCAATCTCCTGGATTAATCGGTTGATTGAATCAGTAGATTTAAGGCTGCCCGCGCCTGTCAAGCGTCGGCGCGGAGTCACGTCGTTTCAGGGGTTTGCAGGGATGGGGACCAAGGAGCAGGAGGCCCGGGAGCGCATTCTCCGGGCGACCATCGTGTGCATCGGCCGGGACGGACTGGATGCGACGGGCATCCGGGAGATTGCCCGCGAGGCGCAGGTGAACAGCGCGGCCATCAGCTACTACTTCCGGAGCAAGGAGAAGCTGGTCGCCCTGGCGCTGGAGCAGACGCTGGACCAGGCCTTCGGGAACGTCCTGGAGGACTTCGATCGGCTCCGGTTGGAGGGCCTGGGCATTCGCGAGGCGTTCGAGACGCTGCTCGAGGATTTGATGAGCAACTCGCTGCGCTACCCGTACATCGCGCACGCGCACTTCCACGACGCGCTGGCCCATCAGCGCTACGACAGTTCCGCCATCCAGCGCTTCAATGCGTTCCTCGCCGAACTGGCCGGGCGGCTGGCACCGGGGGCGCCGCACCTGCCGGAGAACCGGCTGCGGATGGCGCTCACCCAGGTGTGGGCCTCCCTGAGCCTGCTGTCGATGATGCCCCGGCTGTTCGACCAGTTCATCCTGCTCGACTTCGGCACGCTCGACACGCGGCGCGCCTGGGTGCAGCAGGCGTCACGGCTGCTCTTCGTTCCTTGAGGGCCGTGTCACACGTGTCTCGTCAGAACGCCGCGCCGTCCGCGCGCAGCCCTGGAGAGCTGGCGACCCCCGGCGTCAGCGTGTCATGCGCGACGAAGCTCGCATCCGGCGTGGCGTCCGGCGAGCGGTTGGCGGAAACCCCGGGCACGGTGGACGTGTAGTCGTACTGGTCCACCAGGGTGGAGTCCTGCCGCCGGACGCGCACGGAGTCACTGCCGTTCCCCAGGCCCAGCAGACCACTGGACGCGGCCAGCGCATTCGCCTGTCCCGCAGGCACCGCCGCGGCGCCACCGAAGACGACCACGGCCTTGCCACCACCCAGCTGCGTCCCCTGCGCGAAGACATGCCGCGCGGAACCGTTGGTGGCGTCCCACAGCGTCCAGCCGGAGATGTCCACGGGGAAGGGACTGGCGTTGACCAGCTCCACGAACTCGTGCGCGGAGGCCTGGGTGCCTTCATTGGCCAACACCTCGTTGATGAACACGCGCGCGGCGCCACTGGCGATGGTCACCGCAGCGTCACTCATGTCCGCGTGCGCCGGTTCGTAGACATCCACCACGCGCACCCACACGTTCGAGGCCGCCTCGTCCGGAACGCTCCAGGCGAAGCGCCCCAGGGCCGCCGGGACGGACGCGGCCAGGACGCTCCAATCCGTTCCACCATTGGTGGAGACCTCGACGCGGACCTCGCCCACGCCCCAGGACGTCCAGGTGATGGGCAGCGTGCTCCCGCCCTGGTACGTCCCGCCGTGGGGCGACTTCAGGCGGAGGAGGGGGCCGGTTGCCGCGCTGAAGGCGTAGCTGCTGACGACGGGGCGGTGGTCGCTGACCACGTTGAGGAAGTCGGGGAACCACTCGTCCACGTAGAGCACGCGGGCCGATTCCGCGACGTAGCGGTCCGCCGCCTCGTTGGTGGCCAGGGTGTGGTCGACGACGTTCTCGAAGCCAATGGAGGTGTCATCCCCCGCCAGCGACAGCTCTCGGGTGATGAAGGTGAAGTGAGCCGAGTCGGAGACGAAGTTCTGGTAGGGCGTGGCCAGCGGCGCGCCGGAGGTGGGGTCGAGCGAGATGGACTCGTCCACGTCGTCATTCCAGTCGCCAATCACGAAGACGTGCTGCGTGGGCAACTGCTCGTCGAGGTACGCCTTGAGCGCCGCGGACGCGCGCTCCCGGGCTTCGCGCGGCGCCGTCGGGTCGGCGCTGTTGGCGCGCATGTGGACGACGATGACGGTGAGCGGCGTCTCCGCCCCGTTGATTTCGGTGGTGAAGTCCACGCGGAGCGGCGGGCGGTCCGCGAAGTCGGAGATGTTGCCAATCCGGACCAGGGTCGCGCTCTGGAAGGTGAGGGAGCTGTCGTACAGCACGCCCAGCTTCTGGCTGCTCGTGCCGTAGGGGGACGTTCCGCCAGAGACGAAGGCCGCGTCGTTGGAGAGGAAGCCGTCGAAGCCGGGGAGCTGGGCCTTGAGCAGGTCGAAGTCGGCGGTATCCACCATCTCCACCATGGCCCACAGGTTGGCGCCCGCCGCGAGCATGATGTCGCGCGCACCGGCAATCTGCAGGTCATCGGACGCGCCGCCATCCGACGAGGAGTTCGACGGGCCGCGCGAATCCGAGCCGAAGTAGGTGAGGTTCCACTGGCCCGCGGTGAACACGGGGGCGCCCGGCGCGCTCACGGAGAGCGTCAGCTCCCGGGTGCCCGTCTGGCCATTCGCATCCTCCACCGTGACGGTGAAGGTGCCGCGGGCCACCTGGGCGGGCGTGCCGCTGAGCGTGCCCGTGGCGGACAGTGTGAGGCCCGCCGGCGCCGTCCCCGCCGTGATGCGCCAGGTCAGGGGCGCGGTGCCACCCGCGGCGGCCAGCGTCGTCGTGTACGCCCGGCCCACGGTGCCTTCCGGCAGGGCCTCGGTGGTGATGCCAGGCGGCGCATCCTGTCCGGCGTCCGCCCCCGCATCGGAATCGGTGCCTGCATCGGAGTCCGTCCCAGCGTCGGGATTGTTTCCGGCGTCGACGACGACGCCACTGTCCGCGGGCGTGGGCGTGGGGTCGTCCCCGCAGGCGGTCAATAGGAGCAGGACGAGAAGAGGCGCGAGTGTGCGGGGGGGCGACATGAACGACTCCAGGGCAGGGAACGAAGCTCGAAGGACAGCGACGGTAGTCGATGGGGCGGACATGCTCCCGCTGCCACGGCAGGACCGCCGCGTCCTCAGGTCGCGCCTTCGTCAATGACTGACTGGATTGCGGCCGCCAGCCAACGCTGGGTGGACGTGTCGAGCCCTTCTGAGAGCCGTTGGATGGGCAGCAGCCGCCCGCTGACGAGCAGGCCATTCCAGAGGATGTTGAGCCGGGCCGCGCGCCCCTCGCCATCCGGAGCGCCCAGCCAGCGGGCCAGGGGGGCGATGACCTGCTTCTGGAGCAGTTCGACGCTGGTCGCATGGGCTTCGGGGTCGGACGCCGACAGGATGAGCATCGCCAACGGCCCCGAGGCGTCGTGTGCACCCAGGAAGAGGGACACCACCGTCTCTCCAAACTGGCGCCTGTCTATCTGGAGCAACGGGCCGATATCGAGCACCTGCGCCAGCGTCTCCCGGTACAGCCCCTGCTTGGAGCCGAAGTAGCGGCCCACGAGCGAGGAGTTGACTCCGGCCAGCGCCGCGATGTCCCGCACCCCCGTGTTGGCGAAGCCCTGTGTGGAGAAGAGGGCCCGCGCGGCGGTCATCAGGGCGGTGCGTGTGCGTTCGGAGTCTCTTTGCCGAACGGCTGGCTTTGCAGTGGGCGGTCGGGTCGAGGGCATCTGGGTTTACTTATAATTCCGCTTGAGTTATGTCTATGTAAGTAAACGACTGTGTACGTCGTGCGTGGCTTCCAACTCGAAAGGACATGTGCGGATGACTGCGACAAAGCAGGAGGGGCGCGCTTTCTCTCCGGAAGCCTTGAAGGAGAAGTACCGCCTCGAGCGTGAGAAGCGGCTGCGGCCCGACGGCAATACGCAGTACATCCCCGTGAAGGGCGTCTTCGCGGACTTCGACAAGGACCCTTATGTCGAGCCTGGCTTCATGCGTCCGGCGCTGGCGGAACAGCTCGACGTCTTGATTGTCGGAGGTGGGTTTGGCGGCATGTTGTCGGCAGCGCGGCTGCGTCAGGCGGGCGTGGACGCCATCCGCATTGTCGAGAAGGGCGGCGACTTCGGTGGCACCTGGTACTGGAACCGCTATCCAGGCGCCGCTTGCGATGTGGAGTCCTACATCTATCTGCCGCTGCTCGAAGAGACTGGCTACATGCCCACGGAGAAATATGCGCGGGCGCCCGAAATCTTCGCCCATTGCCAGCGCATCGGCAGGCACTTCCAGCTCTATGAGAAGGCGCTGTTCCAGACCCTGGTCCAGTCCATGGACTGGGACGAGGACGCCCGGCGCTGGAACGTCACGACGGACCGAGGGGACCGGCTGGCGGCGCGGTTCGTCATCATCGCGGGCGGCATCCTCCACAAGGCCAAGCTGCCCGGCATTCCAGGCATCGAGACGTTCAAGGGGCATTGCTTCCATACCAGCCGCTGGGACTACGCCTATACCGGTGGCAGCCCCACCAGCCGCATGACCCGGCTGGGCGACAAGCGCGTGGGCATCATCGGCACGGGCGCCACGGCGGTCCAAGCCATTCCCCAACTAGGGGCAGTGTCTCAGCAGCTGTATGTCTTTCAGCGCACCCCCTCGAGTGTTGGCGTGCGCGGCAACCGGCCCACGGATGAGGCCTGGGCGAAGTCGCTCCAGGCCGGCTGGCAGCAAGACCGCATCCGCAACTTCTCCGCGATTGTCTCTGGCCGCGCGCTGCCGGTCGACATGGTCCAGGACGGCTGGACGTACATCTTCCAGGACGGCGCGACCCAGCAGGCCCGGACGCCCGAGGAAGCCGTCGAACTCCGCCAGTTGGCTGACTACCGGAAGATGGAGGAGATCCGCGCACGGGTGGATGCCATTGTCTCGGATGCGGCGACGGCCGAGGCGCTCAAGCCTTATTACAACCCGATGTGCAAGCGGCCCTGCTTCCACGACGAGTACCTGGAGACGTTCAACCGGCCCAACGTCCAGCTCGTGGACACCGAAGGCAAGGGCGTGGAACGGATGACGCCGAGGGGTGTGGTGGTGAAGGGGGAGGAATACCCGGTCGACTGCCTCATCTACGCCTCGGGCTTCGAAGTCTCGGGTGATTACACCCGGATGCTGGGCTTCGACATCCGGGGCCGCGATGGCACATCGCTCCGGGAAAGCTGGGCCGACGGTCCCGCGACGCTGCATGGCATGCACAGCCGCGGCTTCCCGAATCTGTTGATGTTCACCACGACCCAGAGCGGCTGGGCCATCAACTTCGTGCACATCCTCGACGAGCAGTCCCAGCACGCCGCCTACATCATCGGGCGGTGCCTGAAGCAGGGCGTGGAAGTCATCGAGCCCTCGGCGCAGGCGCAGCAGCAGTGGTGGGATGTGATTCTCTCCCGCCTCAGGATGGGGATTTCCTTCGGCGGGGCGGATTGCACGCCCGGCTACTACAACAACGAGGGCGTCAGCCCGGGGCCGAACGCCATCCGCTACGCGACCTTCGGAGGCGATACGCTCGCGTTCATCGATGTCCTGCGTGCTTGGCGTCAGGGCGATGGACTCGTGGGCCTGGAGCTCTCGCAGGGCAAGGTGGCTTCGAAGCCATGAGTGCCTCCATGTTCCGATGCGTCTCCAAGTCCCTGGCCGCCGGTCTGCTGTTGATGGCGGCCCCGGCCCTGGCGACCCCTCCCAAGTCCTACCGTCAGGAGACGGTGGTGGCCGGCTCCCACTTCCAGGGTGTCCACGGGCTCGCCGTGGATGGAAAGGGAAACCTGCTGGCCAGCAACCTGCTGGGCCAGTCGGTCCACGCCGTCAACCTGAGTACGGGCGCGGTGAGCACGCTCGTGGGGCCTCCGCTGGGCGGCGCGGATGACGTCGCGCTGGGGCCTGACGGCTCCATCTACTGGACGGGTTACTTCTCCGGCCAGTTGATGCGGCGCACTCCGGACGGGAAGACGCGCGTCATCGCCAGGAACCTGCCGGGCCTCAACTCGCTGGCCTTTCGCGGCGATGGCCGGTTCTACGTGACGCAACTCGGGCGAGGCGATGCGCTGTGGGAGGTGGACCCGACCGGGCGCAAGCCGCCCCGGAAGGTCATCGACGCGCCCGGTTATCTCAATGGCTTCGAGTTCGGCCCCGATGACCGGCTGTATGGCCCGCTCATCCTCAAGGGGCAGATTGCCCGCGTGGACGTGGACACGGGCCTCATCGAGAAGGTGGCGGAAGGCTTCACGGTGCCGGTCGCCGTCAACTTCGACGCGCGCCGGGAGAACCTCTACGTCGTCGACGCGGCGACAGGTGAACTGGTGCGGGTCCGCCTGCCGTCGGGTGCCAAGGAGGTCGTCGCGAAGCTGCCCACTGGGCTCGACAATCTGGCCGTGGGTCCGGATGACCAGGTGTACGTGTCCAACATGGTCGACAACGACATCCGCGTGGTGAATCCCGCGGATGGCTCCGTTCGCCTCCTGGTCGAATCTCGCTTGTCCGTGCCCTCCGGTATCGCCGTTGTGCCAGATGACCCCGAGGAGACGCTGTACGTGGCGGATGTGTACGCCCTGCGCCGGGTGGGCGGGCGTGAGGGCTTGGTGACCCAGACGACGCGGGTCCTCTCGTCGCAGTTGAACTTCCCCATGAACGTGAGCGTGACTGCCCGGCATGTCGTGCTGAGCACGGCCTATCTGGGCAGCCACAGCACCCTCCAGGTGTTGGACCGCGGCACGGGAGCGCTCCTGCGGACCATCCCCAGCCCGAATGGCGCGCAGGGCGTGGTGGAGCTGGAGGACGGCACGCTGCTCGTCGCCGAGGCCGCCACGGGCCGGCTCGTTCGTGTGGATACCTCCGAGCCCGCTGTCACCACGGTGCTGGCGGAAGGGCTGGGTGGGCCCGTGGGACTCGCGGCCGACACGAAGGCGAAGGAGCCTGGGGTGTACGTGACGGAGGTGCGTTCGGGGAAGGTGACCCGCGTGCGCCTGTCGGATGGGGCGCGGCGCACGGTGGCCACGGGCCTCAAGGCGCCCGAAGGCATCGCGCTGCATCCCGATGGTGGGTTGATTGTCGCGGAGGTGGGCCGCAAGCGGCTGGTGCGCATCGACGCGGCCACGGGCCGGGTGACGGTGCTCGCCAGTGGCCTGCGCATCGGTCTGCCTGAGAGCGAGGGACTGCCTCCGGGCTACATCCCCACGGGCGTGGCAGTGGGCGCGTCGGGCACCCTCTATGTGACGTCCGACATCGAGAGCGCGCTCTACCGCTTCGTCCCCGTGCCTTGAGCCTGCACGGCCAACCGTCACACGGGGACTTCGAGGTTCATCGACAGACCCGCTTCGAACTCGGGCGCTTGCCGGAGCCGCTCCAGGACGATGCGGGTGCAGTGGAGCGTGACGAGGGGAATCGTTCCCGGTTCGCTGATCCACCGGACCGCGTCCATCAAGTGGTGGGCTTTCAGGAACGCGAGCACGGCATCCCAGAAGCGGCGTCCTTCGTCGAGCGCGGCCTGGTAGGCGGGCCGGCGGTCCGGGGCTGATGCCGGGATGGCATCGGCTCCACGCTTCTTGCGCGGCGCGGGCCGGTACGGCGTGGCGCTCTGCCGGGGCATGATGATGGCTTCAATCCACATCGCGTCACCCTCCACACTCCCGGTCCTCGGGTGGGTCTGGGGATTATCGGACATGGCGCGTGCAGGTTGCGCCCCCTTCGGCTCGCACTCAAGGGTGGGGCACGCTCGCCCCCATGGCATGCGTTGCCTGCTTCAGGGCTTGAGGCTCGCTCGCGCCTCAGGCGTGGCGGTGGGCGCACGCCTGCTTGCCTGCTGCGCCTGCGCTACGCCAACTGCCTGAAGTTGCAGGAGCGCCTGTCAGGTGACGCGGTGGTGTGCTCCGGGCCGCCTACCGTCCGTGCGACCACATCCTACCTTGTGAGGCATGAAGGCATCTCGTCGGCAGCTCCCCGTCTATGTGCCGCCGCGGACGGTCTGGATTGTCGGAACGCAGGTCCTGCTGCTCATCCTGTGCTGGGCCGCGCTCCGGGCGGTGTACCCCGTGCTCACGCTGCTGGCCGTCGTGCTGCTGCTCTCCATCGCGCTGAGCCCCCTGGTGCGAAGGCTGACGCAGTGGGGGCTTCCTCGCGGCGCGGGTGTGGCCATCGTGGCGCTGGCGCTCCTGGGGATGATGGGCGTCCTGGTGGGCTCGCTGGTGCCCATGCTCATCCACCAGCTCCAGGGCCTGGTCCAGTCGATGCCCGCCATGCTTGAGCGGCTCGCGCAGTCCCGCTGGGTGGAGGAGCTGAGCACGCGTTATGGCGTAGAGGTCCAGGCGGAGGACCTCATCCGCTTCGAGCCGACGGACGTCGCGGGCCGCCTCATCAACGTCCTGTCGTCGACGCTGGGCCTGGTGGCGGGCGGCATCACCGTGGTGGTCCTCACGGTGTTCAGCCTGCTGTTCGGTGAAGACCTCTACGAGAGCACCATCCAGTGGGTGTCGCCACGCCGCCGGCCACGCGTGCGGTTGCTCATGTCCCGGATGCGAAAGGCCGTGGCCAACTACCTGGCGGGGACCCTGCTGGTGATGACCATTGGCGGAACGGTCGCCGCCACCATTGCGCTCATCCAGGGCGTGCCGTACTTCCTGCCGCTGGGATTGATGGTGATGATGATGGGCGTCATTCCCTATCTGGGCAGCATCATCAGCGCGGTGCTGGTGGGCGTCATCACCCTGGCCGCGGTGGGCCTCAAGGATGCGCTCATCGCGGTGGTCGTGTTCATCGTGTACCAGCAGATTGAGTCCAACGTGCTGGGCCCCATGATTCAGCGGCGGGCCATCAAGATGAACCCGCTGCTCATCTCCATCGTGGTGCTCTGCGGCGGCGCGCTGGCGGGGCTGCCCGGCGTCGTCCTGGCGGTGCCGCTGGCCGCGGCCGCGCAGGTGCTGGTGCAGGAAGTGCTGGGGCTTCGCCAGGAAGCGTGGCAGCGCAGCCATCGGATGGAGGACTCGAAGCGGGAGCCCGGCCGGGGCGCGGTGGAGGAAGGGTTGCTCTTCGCGGGCCCCATGGCAGGGCCACGTCCGTCAGCGCCGCCGAGCCGAGAGCCACCGCCGCCGGACACGCCCTCGGAGCACTGAGCGCGAAAGCAGAAGGGCCTCCGGACGTCGACCCGGAGGCCCTTCGCGTTCATTCCGCCGTCACGCCGGGTGACGGGGTTCGTTCATCAACGGGCCGCCTGCGTCGAGCGTCCCTGCACGCTGCGCGTCTTCTCCGGCGCCGCGGAGGCCACCGCGGCCGCCACGCCGAAGACGAGGTCGTCGCGGTCGTTGTAGCTGCCGGAGGTGCACGAACTCGCGGTGCCGCCGTATCGGAATTGCGCGCGGATGGCGTGGTTGCCCGCGGTGGCGCCCAGGTTGAAGGTGTGCGTGAAGGTCCGCGCACCGCTGCCCGTACAGGCCACGTCCGTGGTCAGCGCCGTCCACGACGGCGCGGAGGTGTTGGTCGTGTAGTACAGGTCGAAGCGGTCCGTGGTGCCCCAGCACCACACCGTCACCTCGGCCGTCACCTGCTTGCCGACGGAGAAGGCGCTGTGGTCCACCGTGCGGAGGACCACACGGTCGATGCTCTCATCGCTGTGGTAGGTGCCGGAGCTTCCGTCCGCGCAGGAGGCGTTGAGGGTGTTGGGCTGGTTGGGCTCGGCGCCGCCGGACAGGGTGCCGCGGCCGTTGACGAGCACCGTCCCGGTGTCACACCCGCACACGTTGCCGCAGGACGGTGTCCGCAGCGTGGCGTTGTAGGTGGCGGCCACCGGCGTGCAGATGTTGGTGGTGGTGAAGCTCCTCGCCGTGCTGTAGGCGCTGGTGCCGCAGGAGTCGGCCGCCCGTGCGCGCCAGTAGTACGGGGTGCTGCTGCTCAGCGCTGGCGTCACCGTCCACGCGCTGGCCGTCAGGGCGGTGGCCGAGCGGACCACATTGGTGAAGGCCGAGTCCGTGGCCACCTGGACCTCGTAGGTGGCGGCGCTGGGCACGTCGCTCCAGTCGAGCGCCGCGGACGTGCCGACACCGGTGGCGCCGTCAGCGGGGCTGCTCAGCGTGGGCGTTGCCAGGGCGACGCAGCCGCGCGTGGTGAAGGTGGACGCCGCGGTCCAGGCGCCCACGCCACCGCACGAGTTGCTCGCGCGCACGCGCCAGTAGAACGAGGTGCTGGTGGCCAGGGCTGGCGACACCGTCCAGGTGCTGGCCGTCAGCGCGGTGGCGCTGGCCACCACGTTGGTGAAGGCCGCGTCGGTGGCGACCTGCACCTCGTATGTGGAGGCGCCGGAGACGTCGTTCCAGTCCAGCACCGCGGACAGCTCCACGCCGGTGGCGCCGCCGGAGGGCGCGGCGAGCACGGCCGTGCCGGGCGCGGCGCAGACGGGCGTGGTGCACGTGCACGCGCTGGCGGCGCCGTAGCACGCGTTGGAGGACGCCGGGACGATGGAGTAGCAGTACTGCCGGCCGTTGGCGACCTCGCCGTCCGTGTAGGTGGTGCCCGTGACGGTGGCGACCTTCGCCTTGCCGAAGTCGCAGCCCGCGAAGCCCTCCGTCTTCATCACCCAGTACTGGGTGGCGCCCGCGGACGCGTTCCAGCTCAGGCTGACCTGTCCGTCACCCGGGGTGGCGGTGGTGTTGGCGGGCGCCGTGGTGGGGCCGGCGGCGCAGCCGCTGTTCGTCACCGTCGGGGTGGAGCACGCGATGCGGTGCCGGTTGTATGCCGCGTAGATGGCGGACATGTGCGGCGTGCCGTTGGCCAGGTTGCCGTCGTCGTCGTCCGCCGCCAGCCACTGCATGTAGCCGTTGGTGGCGCCACAGCCGTCGGACGTGCCCGCCGTGCAGTTACAGGCGTGCCACGTGCCCACGTTGCCGCTGCCCTGGTAGAACGTCTTGTTGCCCACGATGAAGGCGGTGTTGGAGTCGTAGTTGAACGGCGGCGCCGTCAAGTCGCGCGTGACGAAGTCCCAGGCCGCCTGACGCACGGGCGAGGCCGCGCAGTGGACCTGGCGGCTGCACGGGCCGGAGCCGGAGCTGCACATGGGGCACACGAAGTTCTGCGGCGTGGCGGGGATGTTGGGCACGCTGGCGGCCCAGTCCGCGTCACGCACGCCAGAGCACTTGGTGTTGCACCACGACTGGCCGGAGACCTGCGCCTCCTGCTGGTTGTAGCCCGTGCCGTCCGGCGTCAGGCCGCAGCCGGTGTTGACCGTCTCGAAGAAGCCGTAGCCCACGCAGGACGTCTGCAGGCGGTAGATGGCCGCGATGTCCGCGTAGCCTTCCGACGAGTTGCTGAGCGAGCCGTTGGCGTCGAAGTCGTCGATGCCGTGGCCCCACTCGTGGTCGAACACGGCGCCAATCTCACCGGTGTTCCGGCAGCCGCCGCCGCTCCGGTAGAAGTTCACCGAGCTGCCGTTCCAGAAGGCGTTGCAGGTGCTGTTGATGTTGACGTTGGAGAGCAACTGGCCCTGGAGCCAGGTGTTGGTGGGCAGCCACCCTCGGGCCTGCTCGGCCAGCTTGTTCAGCTCGTAGAAGCTGGAGCGGGACGCGGCGGTGTTGCCCGGCGACGTGCCCGGAGGCACGGTGCAGTTGTGGTCGCCGTTCACCCCGCCCAGGTTGAGGTTGCCCGTGGTGGAGCTGACGTTGATGGCGCCGCACGAGTCGCTGATGCGCACGTACTTGCCCGCCAACGTGGTGGTGACGGTGCCGGAACTGTAGTTGACGATGCCCGCGCCGTCCGTGAAGTTGTTGGGCGCCGGCAGGCCCGTGTTGGCCCAGGGCATGGGCGAGTTGGGCTGCATGGTGCCGCACGTCTCGTTGGAGGTGCAGGATTCGATGTTGGTGGACGGATAGATGCCGCCCTTAATCTGCGCGTCGAAGTAGTGGTTGTCGTCCTCCACGGCGAGCACCTCGCCCGTCTGGGCGTCCACCGTCGTCTTCCAGCGCTCGTTGCCGCCGGCCTCGGAGAAGCCGTAGGTGTACACGAGCCGGTGCTCGTAGCCGGTGCCGACGGCGCCGTTGAAGGACTCACCCGAGAGCGCCACGGGGGCGATCTCCAGCGTGGGCTGCTGCCACAGCGTCTGGGGACTGGTGTTCAGCCCCACGAAGCCGTTGCCGGACACCAGCGCGTCCTGCGGGGCCAGCCGGGGGCGGGTGTCGATGCGCACGTTGGCCCAGGCCTCGGTGCCGATGAGGATGAGGTTGCCGTGGCTGATGGTGGCCGCGATGCGCCCGTGGCGCACGGGGACGCCGTTGACCTGCTGGGAGATGTGGACCTGGATGAGGTCGTCGTTGATGCGCGTCACCCGGGGGTTGCCCATCTGCATCAGGTCGACGTTGAACGCGGCCTGGTTGTCCGCGATGAACTTGAAGATGAGGTCACCGACGGCGGCCTCGTCCACGTTCGCGATGGAGCGGCCAATGGACTCACGGACCTCGTCCATGGTGACCTTGTTGTTGAAGCCGTCACCCGGGATGAGGGGAATGGTGCCTTGCACCGCGGTGGGCGTTCCCGTGCGCGGGTCGATGTAGACGTTGAACTCGCGCCCATTGCGCTTGAAGAAGTCGTCCCACGCGTCGGCGCCGAGCGAGTTCATCTGCTGGCGGGCCTGCTGCAACTGCATGTTCTGGATGGGCAGGTACAGCTCTGGTTTGAAGAAAGCCTTGTCGGCGACGGCGCTCTGTCCCTTGTCAGGTGGCTTGAAGGCCCAGGCGGAGGTGGATAGGAGCAGGACAAGACATGCTGCTGACACCCGTGTGTGGCGCATGCGTTTCTCCTCTGCGGACCCGCGGAGGCACATGCCCTCGCGGTGGCTCCTGCACGGAGCACGTCAACGGCCATACCGGGTGTGAAATTAAATCTGAATACGTGGGATTCCGTTCGCTATTCCCGAAGAAAGTTTTGTAAGAATAACGGGACTTAGAAGTGTTCACTGGTGGTGTGCCTGGCATTCGAACTGCCGCGCACGAACCGGGCTGTCATCCCACGGGGTTGTAGTTTTTCCACGAGGGCGCGAATCGCCTTCAGTCCGGCCAGATGCGCACCCAGTCATCCTGGATGAGCTTGCCGCTGGCGCGGTCGGTGCTCCCGCTGGCCATGAAGCGCCGGGGCGCGGTCAGCGCGAGCACACCGGCCTCCACCCAGAAGAAGAGCAACGCGGCGGCGGCGACGGCGGGCAGCCGCGTGGCCCACCGCTGTGTGGAGGCGCGTGTGGCGAGCACCACGAGCGGAAGCAACAGCAATGGGATGAGCGCGGGAAAGACAGCGAGCAGGCCGCGCGTGTAGCCGAAGAAGGCGACGGTGATGAGGGCCCGGTGCAGCAGCACCGCGGTGAAGAGCGCGAAGCCGCGCCACGCGGGCCGCAAGGACAGCGCGGCGCCCGCGAGCAGCAGCAGGGTGAGCGGCCACTTCAGCCACGCGCTCTCCGGCACGAAGACGTCCACGGGGGCCCGGGCGCCGTTCAGTCCCGCGGGCAGGTTGGAGGCCCCCAAACCCAGCCGGAAGCCGTCCAGCCAGCGGTCCAGCTTGGCCAGCCACAGACGCGCCGCGTCCGCCGGGTAATCCCGCATCCACGCGAGCCCCTCCGCGTACCCGTGCAGCAACAGGTGGCGCTGGGCGGAGTTGGCCACGTCCAGGAAGCCCTCCTGGCCCATCTGGTTGACGCTGTCGGGCGTGAAGCCCCCGGTGGCCGTGGCGTGGTTGGCCATGGCGAAGTTGATGGGGCCGTACACGGTGACGGGGGCCAGCACGGGCAGCGGCTCCAGGTGCGGCGTCCGGGCGTTGAGTTCGCGCAGCACGCGCGCGTTGTGGATTGCCCAGGGGGCCAGCACGACGGCGGTGACGAGCAGGGCCGCGCCCCAACGTAGGGCCAGTGTCCGCGGGGGCATGCCGCCTCGGTAGAGCCAGGCCCAGGCGAGGAGGAAGGGCCAGAGGTACAGGTGTTCGGCGCGGGTGAGCGAGCCCAGGCCCATGACGGCGCCCAGCAGCACGGCGCCCATCCACGTGGGGCCCGCGCGGTGCTGGAGCATCAGCGCGCAGGTGGCCGAGAGGAAGAGGACATAGAGCACTTCGTTGCTGTACGTGGTGGACAGCACCAGCCAGCCGAAGCTGCACGCGAAGAGGGCGGCGCCCAGCAGGCTCCAGCCGGTGCCCAGCACCTTGCGCCACCACCACCCCGTGAAGGCGACCGTGCCCGCGTTCAGCAGTGCCAGCGCGAGCTTGTACGGATAGGCGCTGCCCTGCGGCGGGCCCAGCACGCGGTAGAGCAGCCCCAGGAGCCAGGGGAACAGGGGCGGGTGGTAGGGCAGGGTTGCGGGCCCGGTGTGCCCCCGCGCGAGGTCGGCGGCGTAGGCGTGGAAGAAGCGCGCGTCGCCGTAGAAGAAGATGGAGAAGGGCCAGGTCCGGTCAGGCGACGCCTGCAGGTAGAGCCAGCGCAGCAGCAGGCTGAGGCTGAAGGTCGCGGCGGCGCCCAGGGCCACCGGGTGCCGCCGACACAGCTCGCTCACAGCGGTGAAGCGCCTGCGCATGCCACCCCCCGGACGCGTTGCCCGCCACCTTAGCCAGGCGCGAGCGCGGCGGCCAGGCGGCGCTCAGCTCCGCAGGGGCGGCTTGCCCTGGTGTGCCACCAGCAGGTCATGCATGTCGTTGGCGTGCTCCTCCTCCTTGGCGAGGATGTCCTCCATCATCCGGCGCGTCGTCGGGTCATGGTTGGCGAAGTAGCGCACCATCTCCTGGTACGTCTGGATGGCGATGCGCTCGGCGATGAGGTTCTCCTTGATCATGTCCACCAGGTTCTGCCCTTCGGCGTATTGGCTGGCGCTGCGGGACAGCAGTCCTTCGGGGTTGAAGTCCGCCTTGCCACCGAGCTGGTTGATGCGCTCGGCGATGCGAAGCGCGTGCTGCTGCTCCTCGCGGGCGTGCGTTCCAAACTCGTCCTTCACGGACTCGCTCTGGATGCCCACCGCGGCGACGTAGTGGTAGGTGTAGCGCAGCACGCAGACGATTTCCGTCGCCAGTGCGTCGTTGAGCAGCTTGATGGTGGCGTTGACGTCGCCCTCGTAGTCTTCGGTGATGGCGCCTTCCTCCAGGTGCTCCCGGGCTCGGCGGCGAATCTCGGTGATATCCGTGAGGAAGGGCTGCTGGACTTCGGCCATGGTGGTCCCCCTGTTCTGGGCCTCGCGCAAAGGTAGGACGGGCGGGGCGCGTGGAATCCACCCACGGGAGGAACGGTCCGCCACCACGCCCCGGGGGCGGACGAGGGCGCGGGGACTTCTTCCGAGCTTTCAGAAAAACGACGAACTTTCACGCGTCGGTGGCAGGCTGCACGCATTCGTTTCCTAGACTCGGCCGCCGCGGCAATCGCCCGCCCGGTCTGTCTTGACGCCCGGCATGGAGGGAAGTGTGTCCCACGCAGGTGAGCAGGCCATCCTGGCCATTGACCTCGGGACGTCCGCCGTCAAGGTGGCGGCCGTCACGCTGAGGGGACGGATTCTGGGCGGTGACGTGGAGCCGCTGGAGCTGGCCCTGCTCCCGGATGGGGGCGCCGAGCAGCAGCCGGAGGCGTGGTGGCGCGCCATCGTCCTGGCGACGCGGCGCCTGCTGGCCTCTGGGGCCGTGCGCGCGGAGGACGTCATCGGCGTCAACTGCAGCTCGCAGTGGTCCGGCACCGTCGCGGTGGACGCGTCCGGCACGCCCGTGTGCCCCGCGCTCATCTGGATGGACTCACGCGGCGCGCCGGACGTGAAGCGCGCGGTGGGCGGCTTCCTCTCCGTGGAGGGCTACGACGTCCGCCGCCTGATGACGTGGATTCGCCTGTCGGGCGGAGTGCCCAGCCTGTCGGGCAAGGACCCGGTGGGCCACATCCTCTACCTGCGGCGCGAGCGCCCGGACGTGTACCGGCGGACGTACAAGTTCCTGGAGCCGAAGGACTGGCTCAACCTGAAGCTGAGTGGCCGCTGCGCCGCCTCGTATGACTCCATCACCCTGCACTGGGTGACGGACAACCGCGCGCTGGGCCGCATCGCCTATGACGACCGGCTGCTGAAGATGGCGGGGCTCGAGCGGGAGAAGCTCCCGGACCTGGTCCCCGCCTCCACGGTGCTGGGGCCGCTCCAGGCGCAGGCCGCGAGCGAGCTGGGCCTGCGCGAGGACGTTCAGGTGGTGACGGGCGCGCCGGACATCCTCGCCGCCGCCGTGGGGTCTGGCGCGGTGGGAGACTTCGAGCCCCACCTGTGCGTAGGGACCTCGTCGTGGCTGTGCTGCCACGTGCCCTACAAGAAGACGGACCTCTTCCACCAGATGGCGTCCGTGCCGTCCGCCCTGCCCGGGCGCTACCTGCTGGCCAACGAACAGGAGTCCGCCGGCATCTGCCTCACCTTCCTCAAGGACAACATCCTGTATGGCCGGGATGCGGGGGCGGGCACGGACGGTGACGCGCCGGACCTCTACCGGGTGATGGAGGCGCAGGCGGGCAACGTCCCCGCGGGCAGCGACCAGCTCATCTTCCTGCCCTGGCTCAACGGCGAGCGCAGCCCGGTGGACGACAAGTCACTGCGCGGCGGCTTCTTCAACCAGTCCCTGAAGACGACGCGGGCGCATATGGTCCGGGCGGTGATGGAGGGCGTGGCCTACAACTCGCGCTGGCTCTTCACCTATGTGGAGCAGTTCGTGGGCCGGCGGTTGGACTCGCTGCGAATCATCGGCGGCGGGGCACGCTCCGCGCTGTGGTGCCAGATTCACGCGGACGTGCTGGGCCGCGCGGTGCAGCAGGTGGATGAGCCGGTGCTCGCCAACGCACGAGGCGCCGCGTTCCAGGCCGCGGTGGCGCTGGGGCGGCTGACGGTGGAGGAGATTCCCTCGCTCGTGCCGGTCGCCCGCACCTTTCATCCGGATTCGAAGAACGCGGCGCTCTACGACGAGCTGTTTCGCGAGTTCGTCAACATCTACAAACACAACAAGGCCATCTTCGCGCGGCTCAATCGAGCGCGAAGCGCCTGAACCCCCAGGAGTTCGCCATGGCACTTCCAGACCTGAAGGCGCTGAGCCTGCTCAACCACGTCCCGCCGAGGCTGCTATCCGCGGCGGAGCGCTACCTCAAGGCTGTTCCGGGTGTGAAGGGCCTGCTCAACCGGGAGACGGGCTCGCTGCTGTCCGAACTGGAGAGCGGCCTCAAGCCCTACCGCGGGAAGATGCAGTCGTTCGACCACCTGCCGCCGACGGGGCGCTCGCGCGAGGACGTGCTGCGTGAGCTCCAGGCCCTGGAGTCGCAGGAGGAGTACCGCTGGCGGGAGGGCCGCGTGTCCGGAGGCGTGTACAACGGCGACGCGGAGCACATCGCGTTCCTCAACCGCGTCTATGCGCTGCATTCGCAGAGCAACCCGCTGCACGCCGACCTGTGGCCCAGCGCCACCAAGTTCGAGGCGGAGGTGGTGGCGATGACGGCCAGCATGCTCGGCGCGGACGTGGCGAACGCGGGCCAGCCGGAGGAGGCGCGCATCTGCGGGGCCATGTCGTCCGGTGGCACCGAGAGCATCATGCTGGCGATGAAGACGTACCGGGACTGGGCCCGGGAGACCAAGGGCATCACCAGGCCGGAGATGGTGGCGCCCGCCAGCGCGCACCCGGCCTTCGACAAGGCGGCGCACTACTTCGGCATCAAGATGGTGCGGGTGCCGGTGGGCCCGGACTACCGTGCGGACGTGGCCGCCATGCGCAAGGCCATCAACCGCAACACCATCGTCCTCATCGGCTCGGCGCCCGGCTTTCCGCACGGTGTCATCGACCCCATCGAGGCGCTGTCCGAGATCGCGCGCAAGAAGCGCATCGGCTTCCACACCGACGCGTGCCTGGGCGGCTTCGTGCTGCCCTTCGCCATGAAGCTGGGCTACGACGTGCCGCCCTTCGACTTCCGGCTGCCGGGCGTGACGTCCATGTCCGTGGACACGCACAAGTTCGGCTATGCGGCCAAGGGCTCCTCGGTGGTGTTGTACCGGGGCACGGAGCTGCGCTCGCACCAGTACTTCACGGCGACGGACTGGCCGGGTGGCATCTACTTCTCGCCCACCTTCTCCGGCAGCCGGCCCGGGGCGCTCATCGCCTCGGCGTGGGCCGCGCTGGTGAGCACGGGGGAGCAGGGCTACCTGGACGCCACCCGGAGCATCCTGGAGACGGCGGCGGCCATCAAGAAGGGCATCCGGGACATCCCGGAGCTGCACGTGCTGGGGGACCCGCTGTTCGTCATCGCCTTCGGTTCGGAGTCCGTGGACATCTTCCAGGTGATGGAGCGGATGAGCGAGCACGGGTGGAACCTCAACGGCCTGCACAAACCGTCCGCCGTCCACCTGTGCGTCACGCTGCGCCACACGCAGCCCGGCGTCGCGGAGCAGTTCCTGGTCGACCTGCGCGACGCCGTGGACTACGTGAAGTCCCACCCCAGCGCGAAGGGGACGATGGCGCCCGTGTACGGCATGGCGGCCTCCGTGCCCTTCCGCGGTCTGGTGAGCGACCTGCTCAAGAAGTACATGGACCTGCTCTACAAGGTGTAACGGCGCGGGTCCTACAGCGACCGGCTGGCGATTTCCGCCAGCTCTGCGTCGGTGAGCACCAGGGGGTTGGCCTTCATGCTGCTGGCCTCCTTGGCCTTCGCCACCAGCGCTGGTACCTGGGCCTCCGTCAGCCCGTAGCGTCCCAGCCCCGGTACGCCCAGCGCCGCGCGAAGTTCGTCCACCCACGTGACGGCGTCCTCGGCCCTTGCATCCACCCGCCCCGTCAGCAGCGCCGCCAACTCCTGCACCCGGGGCAGTGATGGATGCGTTGGCGCACGGGCCCGCAGCGCGCGCAGGTTGACGTCCAACACCGCTGGCAGCAATGCCGCGCACACCGCGCCGTGGGGCGCGTCGAACATGCCACCCAGGGGCGCGGCGAAGCCGTGCACCGCGCCCAGGCCCGCATTGGCCAGACACAGACCGCCGAAGAGACTGGCCAGGGCCAGGTCCTCGCGGGCGGGCGCATCCGGACCGTCCAGCACCGCGCGCCGCAGCGAGCGGGCCGACCTTCGCAGGCCCTCGCGTGCCAGCGCGTCCGTCAGCGGGTTGGCGCGCGCGGAGAGGTAGGGCTCGATGAGCTGCGACAGCGCGTCCATGCCACTGGATGCAAGCACGGCGGCCGGTGCCCCCGTGAGCAGGTCCGGGTCCACCAGCGCCACGCGCGGCAGCATGTGTGGACTGCGCAGGCTGGCCTTCGCCTTCGCGTCCTTCGAGCCCAGCACCGCGTTGCGCGTCACCTCGGAGCCCGTGCCGGCCGTGGTGGGGATGGCCATGAAGGGCAGGGACGGGCGGGTGAGCGGCTGGCCCCGGCCAATGACTTCCAGGTAGTCCAGCGGGTCGCCCCCGTTGGCGGCGAGCGCTGCAATGGCCTTGCCCGCGTCCAACGCGCTGCCTCCGCCCAGGGCCACCACCACATCACAGCCCGCTTCCGCGACGCGCGCGGTGCCTTCACGAGCACGCTCCACGGTGGGCTCGCCGTCCACGGAGAAGACAGTCACCCCCAGGCCCAGGCGCTCCAATGCGTCGTGGAGGGGCCGTGCGCGGGAGGGATTCGCGCCGGTGACGAGCAGCACCCGGGAGCCCCCGAGGCCGCGAATGATTTCGGGTGCCTCGGCCAGGCGGCCCGGGCCGAAGACGACGCGGGTGGCGGTGGCGAACTCGAACGAGGAAGAAGCGCTCACGTCCGTCACCACCCGGCGTCTTCAGGGAAGCGGTTGACGAACTTCCGGCTGGTGCGGGGCTCTGACATCATCGGAGCCACGGTGTCGCGCCATGTGAGGTAGTGCGCCGTCTCCTTGTGCGCGGCGGGGGCCTGCGGCGTCCGGTACGCCTCCACCAGCACGAAGCGCGTGGGGTCCTCGGCGTCCTGCAGGACGTCGAAACGGGCAATGCCAGGCTCCTTCACGCTTTCTCGCGCATTGGCGAGCGTGGCCTGGTGGAAGGCGTCCACGTGCTCCTGCTTGACGTGGACCTGGACGTGAACGACGAGGAGACTGTGGGACATGCCCCGGAAACTACTCCGGGCCGGGGCCGCGTGGGGACGCGACCTCCGGCCCGGGAGGGGGCAGGGGTGTTGGCTGCCCGTCAGTCGCTACGGGGCCTTGAGGACCGCCGTCGGGCTGATGACGTCTTCCAGCTTGCGGGCCATGGTCCACCCGTCGTGGTAGACGATGCCCACGGGGCTGATGGTGTCATTCCGGTACAGGCCGACCTTCAGGTAGTTGAGCTGACCCTTGTACTGCGTGGCGATGTAGCGCTTGGGCAGCACCACCTTGCCGTTCAGGTACAGCTCCACGAAGCCCACCTTGGAGTCCGGCGACCACTTCACGTGGAAGATGAAGTCCAGCCAGCGGCCGCGAACCAGCGGCGTGCGCCAGACGATGGTGCCCGGGTTGCCGCCGATGTTGAGGCGAATCTCCTCGCCGTAGACGTAGAACTCCACCGGGGGCGAACCGGAGTTGCCCTCGTGGTGCCACTGGGTGAAGAGTTGCCACGTCTTCGCGCTGGGGAAGCTCGAGTCGAACATGGTGCTGAAGCGGTAGTAGTACTCGGAGCCCGTGGCCTCGCGCGTCATGCGCACCAGCTCGTTGCGGTTGCCGCTGGAGTTGATGGGGTCGTCGCCCTTGCGCACGGTGGCCTTGAGGGCGTAGCGGCCCTGCCGCGCGGGGGAGCTCACCAGCGCCAGCCGGTCCGCGCTCACCATCTGCGTGTGGCTCCACTGGGAGCGGCTGTTGGTCTCGAAGTCACCGACCCACACCACGCTGGCGCCGGTGCCCGGGGGCGGCTGCTCCGGCGTGGGATCCGGATTCGGGGTGGGGTCGGTGGGAGTCGACGTCGTGGACGAGCAGGCACGCGCCTCGGCGATGCTGGCCCATTCATTGACGTTGTTGCTCTGGAAGGTGATGCGAACCCGGCGGGTGTTGACGGCCTTGAAGCTGTACGTCTCCGCGGCGGCGGTGGTGCCGCTGCTCTTGCCCGAATAGACCTGTGTATAGGTATAGCCATCCGGTGAAACAGAGACGAGGAACTCATTCGTGCGGGTATTGCCCTGGTGCCACGCGACGGAGACCCCGGCGACCTGCTGGATGGAGCCCAGGTCATAGTCAACCCAAGAGCCCCGGCCGCTCCGGCTCCAGCGCGTGCCCAGGTTGTCGTCCATGGTATTGGCTGCGACGTTCCCGTCGTCGCCGTTGGAAATCACCGACCGGGCCGTCAGTGCGGTGCACCCGGGGGTGGTCAACGCCGCGGCGCTGACCGCGGAGTTGTCGAGGGCATCGAATTCGATGGGGGACGCACCGGCTTCAGATGAAACATCATCTTCAGGGGCACCGCAGCCAGTGCTGCTCATACCGAGCAGCGTTCCAACCAGCAGGAGGGTCTTCTTCATGTGGGGGGATCTCTGGGAACTAAAGACAGACGAGGGGGAGTCCGCGCCGTGGAGGGACGGGCGGGGAGGGTGCTTGGCTTTGCTAGGTGGGCTTCTCCAAGGTCACGGCGGGTCGCTGCCGTGTCGAGCTCTCAACGAGCATCCATCAAAAGTATTTCGTATTCAACATGCGATTCACGCCTGCTTGCTCTCCAGGCGCCAGTCGGGGCGTACCTTGTTTCTGTTTCATTTGGTGTGATTGGAATTGTTTGTCATTGTGCGATGCGGGCGCTGAAAACGCGCTGCGCGTGAGGCTTTCGATGCACTGCGGGCCTGGGCTGGCGCCGGAGTGCACTGCGACGCGAGTCGGGGGTGTGCGGTGGGGAGCGAACAGTCCCACATCCCTGGCGGCCGGAGGCGCGAGGTGCATGCCGGCGCTACAACACCCCCGGTCGTACCGGCGACGCGAAGGACCGGCGCTCGACTCACACAGCGTCATCCTTCAGGGAGGTGACCATGAACCCGGCTTCGGGCTCGTGCGTTGCGTGTGGGGCGCGTTTCCTGGGAGGCGTACTGGCGTGTCCGCGGAGCGCGGCGGGGGTACCCCGGGACGCGCCGGTCCGCCGATGGGCGCCAGGGCTGTGCCACCCGCCGCTGGTGGGCCGGATCGCGGTGCTGAAG
>NZ_SRLV01000046.1:0-69246 GCF_006518205.1 Myxococcus sp. CA005
AGTCTGTATACGGCGGAGGCGGGGCGGGCGCAGGGGCGGCCGGTATTCGCGATGCCCGGTGACGTACGCCAGGAGGAGGCGGCCGGCTGCAACGCATTGCTGCGGAACGGGGAGGCGGCGGTTTGCCTGGGCCCGGATGATGTGTGGAGGGTGCTGAAAGTGGACCCTCTGGCGGCGGTTCCTCCTGGGACGATGGGCTCATGGGAGGACCTCTCCGCGGAAGCGAAGGGGGGCCTTCGCGATGTTGGACCGGGTTCCCCGGAGCTTCGACGAGGTGCTGGTCGGCAGCACCTTCTCACCGGCGGCGCTCGCCAGCGCGCTGGTGGAGTTGGAATTGACGGGGCTGGTCATCCAGCACCCCGGAAGGCTGTACGAGAGAATCTAGGTAGGAGAGTCATGGCCACGCGGACGAAGAAGAAGGTGGAAGAGACTGAGGCGGCCGAGGAGAAGGCGCCCGCCAAGAAGGCCGCCGCCAAGAAGGCCGCCAAGAAGAAGCCTGCGGCCAAGAAGAAGACCGCCGCCAAGAAGACGGCGGCCCGCCGCCGCACCAAGAAGGGGGACGAGGACGAACTCCCCACCGTGGAAGCAGACGCGGAGGAGGAGGCCACGCCCCGTGGCAAGGGCCCGCACTACCTGGTCGTCGTGGAGTCTCCCGCCAAGGCGAAGACCATCAAGAAGTACCTGGGCTCCGGCTACACGGTGAAGGCCTCCGTGGGCCACGTGAAGGACCTGCCCAAGAGCAAGATGGGCGTCGACGTGGAGCACGACTTCCAGCCCGAGTACACGGTCATCAAGGGCAAGGAGAAGGTCCTCAACGAGCTCAAGAAGATGGCGAAGTCGGCCGACCGCGTCTTCCTGGCCACGGACCCCGACCGCGAGGGCGAGGCCATTGCGTGGCACATCAAGGAGGAGCTGGCGCATCCCGACGCGCTCCGAGTGACCTTCAACGAAATCACCAAGAAGGCCATCCAGGAAGCCATCGCGCAGCCGCGCCAGCTCAACCAGGACAACTACGACTCGCAGCAGACGCGCCGCATCCTCGACCGGCTGGTGGGGTATCAAATCTCCCCGCTGCTCTGGAAGAAGGTGCGCCGGGGGCTGTCCGCGGGCCGCGTTCAGTCCGTGGCGGTGCGCCTCATCGTGGAGCGCGAGGACGAAATCAAGGCCTTCGTCCCCGAGGAGTACTGGACGCTGGACGCGCTGCTGGAGGGCCCCGCTGGCCCGCCGCCGTTCAAGGCCAAGCTGTCCAAGCTGGACGGCAAGAAGGTGGAGCTGAAGGAGCGCGTCTTCACGGAGAGCCTGGTCGCCGAGCTCCAGACGGCCAGCTTCTCGGTGGCCAAGGTCGACCGCCGCGAGCGCCGCCGCAACGCGCCCGCGCCGTTCATCACCTCCAAGCTCCAGCAGGAGGCGGCCAACCGGCTGTCCTTCACCGCGAAGAAGACGATGACGCTGGCGCAGCGCCTCTACGAAGGCGTGCCGCTGGGTGACGAGGGCCAGACGGCGCTCATCACGTACATGCGTACGGACTCCACCCGTCTGTCCGACGACGCGGTGAAGCAGGTGCGCGAGTTCATCGACGGCAAGTACGGCAAGGACTTCCTGCCCGACGAGCCCATGGTGTACCGCAGCAAGAAGAGCGCCCAGGACGCGCACGAGGCCATCCGGCCCACGTCGCTGGAGTACCCGCCGGAGCGGGTGAAGCCCTTCTTCGAGGCCATGGGCGAGGAGGACATGTACCGCCTCTACGAGCTCATCTGGAAACGCTTCGTCGCGTGTCAGATGAAGCCCGCCGTCTATGACCAGACCAGCGCGGACATCGCCGCAGGCCGGGCCACCTTCCGCGCCTCCGGCAGCACGCTGAAGTTCGCCGGCTACCTGGCGGTCTACGGTGCTGGCCTGACGCCGGAGGAAGAGGCGGAGAAGGAGAAGGCCAAGGCCGCCGGTGACGAGAACGCCGAGGGCGCCGACGCGGTGGGCGAGCTGCCGGTGCTCAACGACGGTGACGCGCTGAACCTCCAGAAGCTGCTCCACGAGCAGCACTTCACCCAGCCGCCCCCGCGCTTCAGCGAGGCCACGCTGGTGAAGGAGCTGGAAGAGCGCGGCATTGGCCGCCCGTCCACCTACGCCGCCATTCTCTCCACCATCCAGGACAAGAAGTACGTGGAGAAGCTGGAGGGCCGCTTCCGGCCCACGGACCTGGGGAACATGACCAACGAGATGCTGGTCAAGCACTTCCCCCACGAGCTGGACGTCACCTTCACGGCGACGATGGAGGAGAAGCTCGACCAGATCTCCGAGGGCGGCGCCAACTGGAAGTCCGTGCTGCACGACTTCTACGGGCCCTTCAAGGAGACGCTCGAGAAGGCCGAAGCGGAGATGCGCGACGTCAAGCGGGAGGAGATCAAGACGGACATCCCCTGCGAGAAGTGCGGCAACCTCTTCGTCATCAAGTTCGGGAAGATGGGGCACTTCCTCGCGTGCTCGAACTACCCGGACTGCAAGAACACGAAGGACTTCAAGCGGGACGCCGAGGGCAAGATCGTCATGGTGGAGGAGGAGACCACCGACGAGGTTTGCGAGAAGTGCACCAAGCCCATGGTCATCAAGCGGGGCCGCTTCGGGCGCTTCCTGGCCTGTTCCGGCTACCCGGACTGCAAGACGTCCAAGCCCATCTCCATTGGCGTGTCGTGCCCGGAGTGCAAGGAGGGCTACCTGACGGAGCGCCGCAGTGGCCGCGGGAAGATTTTCTTCGGCTGCAACCGCTACCCGGACTGCAAGTTCGCTGCCTGGGACCGGCCGCTGGCCGAGCCGTGCCCCACCTGTGCGTCCCCCTACCTGCTCCAGAAGTTCTCCAAGCGGGACGGCCCGTACGTGGCGTGCCCCAACAAGGAGTGCGACTACCGGCGCGAAATCACCGAGCAGCCCGGGGGCCCGGGTGGGTCACCCGAAGCCTCCTCGGCTGCTTGAAAGCCCAGTAGTTACATGGGCATGGCCCGTCCTCGGCTTGACAGCCTTGGCGGGCCCGCCCTAGAAGTCCAGGCTGCTCCCTCCCCGGGAACGTCGAACGGGTGCCCGCCTCCGGATGGGCGCGCCCCGGGGGGCGGGCGTCGAAAGGACTCTGGGCGCAATGATTCCCTCGGTAAGCGAGCTGCTGCTGGACGTGACCCTCGCGGCCACGGAAGGGGGCAAGCTGGGCGTCACGGACTCCGTCATCAAGTTCTTCAAGGATGGCGGACCGTTCATGTTCGTGAACCTGTTCTGGCTGGCGTGCTCGCTGGCGGTCGCGCTGGAGCGCATCGTCACCCTGGTGTTCCGCTACAACCTGAACGCGCCGCCCTTCATGGAGCAGATCGCCAAGCTGGTGCGCAGCGGCAACCTGGACCGCGCGGTGAAGGTGTGCGCCATGGCGCCCAACGCGCCGCTGGCCAAGGTGGTCCGCGCGGGCCTGGTGAACGCCAACCGCGGTGAGATTGAGGTCTCCAAGGCGGTGGAGGAGGCCATCGTCGAGCACAGCCCGAACGTGTCCAAGCGCATCCCCTGGCTGTGGTCCCTGGCGAACATCGCCACGCTGGTGGGCCTGGTGGGCACCATCTTCGGCCTCATCGGCACCTTCCAGGCGCTGGGCAACGTGCCGGCGGAGCAGAAGCAGGTGCTGCTGTCGGACGGCATCTCCAAGGCGATGAACAACACCGCCTTCGCGCTCTCCATCGCCGTCATCTGCATCATCTTCCACCTGTTCCTCACGTCGTACGCGAAGAGCATGGTGGAGGGGCTGGAGCTCAACGCGCTCAAGCTGGAGAACCTCCTGTCGCGCCGCGGTTCCGTGGACCCGGCGACCACGGAGCTCGAGGCGCGCGCTTCGTAGCGCGCAAGGGCACGCGGCCATGGCGTTCCACTACTCCCGGCGCAAGCTGAAGGTCCGTGAGGAAGAAGAGGCGGGCGAGCTGAACATCGTCCCGTACCTCGACATCCTCATGAACCTCATCATCTTCATGCTGCTGTCCATCACCGGCCTGGCGACGTTCGGCATCATCAACGTCAACGCCCCCGCCTATGGTGCGCCGACGACGGGCATGGCCCAGGAGAACCCGGACGATGCGCCGAAGCTGACGCTGTCCGTGCTCATCTCCAAGAAGGGGCACTTCGTCAGCAGCGAGAACGCCATCCTTGGAGAGGCGGGTACGCCCACCATCCCCGTGAAGGCGGACGGCGCGCACGACTTCTCCGCGCTCAACGCGAAGATGGTGGAGATCAAGTCCGCTTTCCCCAAGGAGACGAAGGTCATCGTGGGCGCGGACCCGGACGTCCCCTACGAGACGCTGACGCAGACGCTGGACGCCATCCGTGAGACGCAGGGCCGCGAGCGCCGGCTGCTGTTCCCGGACGTCACCCTGGGAGCCATCTGAGCCATGGCCGACCCGACGACATCCGCCGTGGACACGCCCGACGCGGAAGCCGTGGCGCGGCTGAGCTACCGCCGGGCCCTGGCGCGCAAGAAGCGCAAGGAGCGCGAGGCGGCGGGGGAGATCAAGGAGCTGAACATCACCGCGATGATGGACATGATGACCATCCTCCTGGTGTTCCTGCTCAAGTCCTTCGCCTCGTCGTCCGCGGCGGTGACGGCGTCCGAGGACGTGCGTCCGCCCGTGTCCTCCACGCGCGCCACGCCCAAGGACACCGTGGCCGTCACCATCACGCCCAGGAACGTGCTGGTGGGTGAGCGGGAGGTCCTACGGCTGCAGAACGGCCAGTTCCCGGCCGACAAGCTCCAGGGGCGGCTGGTGCTGCCGCTGGACGCGCAGCTCAAGAAGGAAGTGGAGAAGCTGAAGTACATCGCCGCGCGCAACCCGTCGGCGCCCTTCAGCGGGGAGCTGTCCGTCATCGCGGACAAGAAGATTCCCTACGACATGCTCCTCACCGTGCTCTACACGGCGGGGCAGAACGAGCTGGAGAACTACCGCTTCGTGGTGCTCCAGAAAGAGGGCGAGTAGCACGCCCCCGGGGCGGCACCGGGAGCGCGCGCTCGCACCGCCTCAGAGAGACGGGCTGGCCATGGGGCCGCCGCGCGTCTCGAGTTCGTGGATGCTGGCGTCCTCCTCGCAGCGGATGGCGAAGGGCAGGGCCTCCAGGCGTTCGATGGGAATCTCGAAGCCGCAGTCCACGCACTCGCCGAACACGCCCATGTCCATTCGGCGCAGCGCCGCGTCGATGAGCATGATTTCGCGCCGCTGCGATTCCATCAGACTGGAGAGGGTGTAGTCGGCCAGCTCGGACTGGGCGTTTTCTTCGTATTCGGGGTCCCGCTCCTGGTTCTTCAGGGCGGTGAGCTCGCGGTGCGCCCCCTCGTTGGCGCTGAGGATCTCCCTGCGGCGGCGCTGCAGGAGTTCGCGGATCCGGTTCAGGTCCAGGGTTCGGCGGGTCGCCATGGCTTCGGTCCTCCCAGTCTACGAGTTCAGTGGCGCTCGCCCGGATGCAGGCCGCCCCCGAGCGGCGAACGCGAGAAACGTAGGGGTGCAACCCAGGTAGGGAAACCGCGCCTTCCAGCGGGAGGCGGAGGTGGGCCGGTGGGCAGCCGGCCATGCGTGAATCCGGTGCGAGAGCGTGGGGTCACACACGGTTGAATCGACGCTGGGCCAGGGCGTGTCAGTCCTGCTAACAGTTGCTGGACGCCGCGCGGCGCGGGCCTGGAGGAAGCGGATGGCGGATCAGAAGCAGCGGGTGACGGTGATTGGCGGCGGCCTGGCGGGGACGGAGTGCGCCTACCAGCTCTCCCGCCGCGGGGTGCCGGTGGTGCTGCGGGAGATGAAGCCCCAGAAGCGTTCTCCCGCGCACAAGTCGGACACGCTGGCGGAGCTGGTGTGCAGCAACTCGCTGCGCTCGGACAACCCGGAGAGCGCCATTGGCCTGCTGCACGCGGAGCTGCGCGCGCTGGGCTCGTTGGTGCTGAGCGCGGCGGACGCGAACCGGGTGCCCGCGGGGGACGCGCTGGCGGTGGAGCGCGAGCGCTTCTCCGCCGCGATTACGGAGTCCCTGCTGCGCCAGCCCGGCGTGGAGCTGGTGGCCGGCGAGGTGGAGCAGCTGCCCGAGGACGGCCCGGTGGTGATTGCCACGGGACCGCTCACGTCGGATGCGCTGACGCGGGAGCTGGAGCGCCACGTGGGCACCCGGCTCTACTTCTATGACTCCATCGCGCCCATCCTGTCGGCGGACTCCATCGACATGAACGTGGCGTTCCGCCAGAGCCGCTACGGCAAGGGCGGCGGGGACGACTACCTCAACCTTCCGATGACGAAGGACGAGTACTACCGCTTCATCGCCGAGGTGAAGGCGGGTCAGAAGGTGGTGCCGCACGCTTTCGAGGAACCCAAGTACTTCGAAGGGTGTCTGCCCATTGAAGTGATGGCCGAGCGTGGCGACGACACCCTGGCCTATGGGCCCATGAAGCCGGTGGGCCTGAGGGACCCGCGCACGGGCCAGGAGCCCTACGCGGTGGTGCAGCTGCGCATGGAGGACGTGGGCGGCACGTCCTGGAACATGGTGGGCTTCCAGACGCGGCTGACCTGGGGTGAACAGAAGCGCATCTTCAGCAGCTTCATCCCCGGACTTCAGCAAGCGGAGTTCCTCCGGATGGGGCAGATCCACCGGAACACCTTCATCGACTCGCCCCGGCTGCTGGCGAAGGACTTGTCGCTGAAGACGGAGCCCCGGCTCTACTTCGCGGGGCAGATCTCCGGCGTGGAGGGCTACGTGGAGAGCGCGGCATGTGGATACCTGGTGGCGTTGGCGCTGCACGCACGGCTGACGGGGACGGAGTTCGTTCCGCCGCCGGCCACCACGGCGATGGGCGCGCTGCTGCGGCACGTGACGGGCGAAGCGCACCCGCCGGACTACCCGCACCAGCCCTCCAACATCAGCTTCGGCATCTTTTCGCCGCTGACCGGGCGGATGAAGAAGGCGGAGAAGCGCGCGGCGTATTCGGCGCGAGCGAAGCAGGACCTGGCGGCATGGCTGCCGCATGCGGGCGTCCCGGCGGCGGGCGCCCCCGAGCACGTGGATCAGAGGAGCGCATGATGCGGATGCGGCAGGGGCGGCTGTGGACCGCGGGCCTGATGGCCTCGCTGGTGATGGCGGGCACGGGCTGCAAGCAGGGCGAAAATGGCGGCTCGGAGGCCCCGGGCGTGCGGCGCGCCAAGGCCGCCGCGGCGGCGGAGAAGCCACCTCCGCCCGGTGCCCCCGGCGCGGGGCAGGGCACGCTCCTGGCCTCGGGCCGCGTGACGGACCTGCGGGTGACGTCGGACGGCCGCTTCGCCACGTACCTCGTCAACGGGCAGAAGCCCCGGCTGGACGGCATTCCGCCGCAGATGGTGCTGGGCGAGCTGTACGCGGTGCCCGTGGAGGGCGGCGAGCCGCGCAAGCTGGGCGAGGGCGTGACGAACGTCCCCGGCGGACAGTTGGTGGCGCCGGGCTCGAAGTACGTCCTCTTCCTCACTGGCTACAACCCGGCGACGCAGTCGGGCGCGCTGAACGTGGCGTCGCTGGATGACGCGAAGGCGGCGCCTGTCGTGCTGGGCACGGCGGTCAGCTACATGCTGCCCAGCCCGGACGGGACGAAGCTGGCCTACGTGGATGGCGGCAAGCTGAAGCTGGGCACGCTGCCGTCAGGACCCTTCACGGACGTGGCGGCGGAGGTCAGCACCGCCCAGTTCACGCCGGACGGCAAGACGCTGCTCTTCAAGCGCCGGCTGTCCGCGGCGGGGGGCATGGCGGCCATCTCCGTGGAGAAGCCAGACGCGCCGCCCATGAAGGTGGGGGACCAGGTGGGGGACTACGAAGTCTCCCCGGATGGTCAGCGCGTGGCCTTCCAGGTGCGCAGCGAGTCGGTGCGGGGGCTGTATGACTTGTACTTGGCGGAGCTGCCCGAACTGAAGGCGAAGCGGTTGGCGGTGGCCTCGGGTGTGTTTGCCTTTTCGCCCGATGGCAAGTGGCTGGCGCGCACGGAGAACGGCAAGCCGAACGTGCCAGGGGACTTGTACCTGGGCCCGGCGGCGGGGGGCGCGGGGCGCAAGCTGGGCGTGCAGGTGGAGAAGCTGGCCTTCTCGCCGGACTCGCAGGCGGTGGGCTTCCTGGAGAAGTATGACTCGACTGCGAACGCGGGGCTGATGTCGGTGGCCGCGCTGCCGGACGGCACGACGAAGCAGGTGGGCGGCCGCGTGCCCAACTTCGTCTGGGGCTCGGACGGGCGCTATGTGGCGTTCCTCTCGCGCATCCTCAAGCCCGCGTATTCGGTGGACCTGATGCTGTACACCCTGGGGGAGGAGCGGGCGGCGAAGGTGCAGCAGGGCGTCTTTGGCTATGGCTTCACGCCGGGCAACGGGCAGGTGGTGTTCCGCTCCAACTGCATCCGCAATGGACGCTCGTGTGACTTCATGGCCATGGACCTGCCCCGGCAGGCGGACCCTCGCACGTGGCTGCAAGGCATCTTCAGCTACAAGCTGTCCGATGATGGCCAGCGGGTGCTCGTCACGTATGCCCGCATGGACTCGGACACCTACGATGTGGCGGTGTACGACGTGAAGACCCAGGCGCGGAAGACGCTGGATCAGGGCATCCAGGTGCCGGTGTCCTTCGGGGGCAAGAATGACTCGCTGGCCGTGTACGCGATTACGCAGGGCCCGAAGGCCGGCATCTACAGCGTCCCCGCGACGCCGTAGCTTTTGATTGTTGAGGATCGTGCGATTCGTCGGGCGGTGTGCTTACTTCCGCCGCCTGTATGGCTTCGCTCATCTATCGCCGCTACGGCGGCTCGCTCCAGGTCGACATTCCCTCCTTCGATGTGCTGGTGGAGGCGATCCGCATCCCCGAAACGCAGTGGATTGCCACGGCGTGCCCGTTGGAGGGCTTGAGCTGTGATCCACGCCTGCTGACGTTGATGGACGCGGACGGCAACGGCCGCATCCGCGTGGCGGAGGTGCGCACGGCGGTGGACTGGGCCGCCAAACAGCTCAAGGACCGGCGCGGCGCGGATGCTTCCAGTGACGTGCTGGAGTTGAACGCGCTCAGCGAGGAGGCGCGGCCCCTGCGCGGCGCGGCGGAGATGATTCTCCGGACGCTGAAGGCGACGGACGCCGGGCGCATCTCCCTGGCGCAGGTTCGCGAGAGCGAGAAGGCCCTGCGCGAGACCGGGCAGAACGGCGATGGCATCGTCGCTCCTGAGCACCTGTCCGAGCACCTGCGGCCCCTGGCCCAGGAGCTGATGGCCAGCTTTCCCGCGCTGACGAATCGGGCAGGCAAGGCGGGCGTGGACGCGGCGCTGGTGGCACGCTTCCGCGAGGAGCGCGCGAAGCTGCGGGAGCACCGGGAGAAGCAGGGCGCGGCGTTCGTCTGGGGCGACATCAGCCTGGAGACAGCCAAGCGCGTGCGCGACGTGGCGCCGTTGCTGGATGCGTACTTCGTGCAGTGCCGGCTGGTGGCCGCGCAGCCCGAAGCGGCGGCGAGCCTGCGCCTGCGCGCGGAGCGGGTGGAGGGTGCACTGGGCGACATGGCGGCGCTGGGGAAGGCGGCGGGTGACCTGCCCATCGCGCCGCCGGATGCGTCGGGTGTGCTGGAGTGGTCCCGTCTCCTGCGCGGGCCCGCGTACGAGGTGCTGGAGGCGTTCCGCACGGACGTCGCCACGCCGATGACGGGGGATTCGCAGCGGCTGTCGGACTCGGCGTGGCGGGGGCTGGCGGCGAAGGCGGATGGCGTGCTGGCGTGGCAGGCGCAGCTCGAGGCGAACCCGGTGCGCACGCTGATGGACACGCTGCCGTCGGTTTCGGACGCGGACCTGGATGCCCTGGAAGCGGCGAGCGCGGCGGACCTCGCGCTCAAGCCCACGCTGGATGCCGTCAACGAGCTGGAGCGGTTGGTCCTCTACCAGCGCTGGCTGCTGCTGTTCGCGAACAACTTCATCAGCATGCCCAACCTCTACATGCCCAAGCGGTTGGCGCTGGTGGAGAAGGGGACGCTCATCCTGGGCGGGCGCAAGTACACGCTGTCGGTGCTGGTGACGAACCGGGCCGCGCACTCCGCGCTCACCGCGCTGGGGACCACCTGCATCCTCTACGTCCAGGTGGCGCCGAAGGACGGGACGCCCGGGTATGAAGTGGCGGTGCCGGTGACGAGCGGCCGGAGCACGGAGCTCGCGGTGGGCAAGCGGGGCGTCTTCTACGACGTGGACGGCGTGGAGAGCGACGCCATCGTGACGCAGGTGGTTCGTCAGCCCGTGTCGCTGTGGGAGTCGATGACCATGCCCTTCGCGCGCATCGGCGAATTCATCACCAGTAAGGTGGAGGGCCTGGCGTCGGCGGGCGAGAAGACGTTCGATTCGACGCTGGAGAAGGGCTACACGAACGCGACGAATGCGCCGCCGGTGGCGCCTTCTCCGGCGGCGGGCGCGGCTCCCGCTGCAGCAGCCGCAGCACCTCCAGGCGGCGGGCTCGCGGGCATCGTGGCGGCGGGCGGCCTGGCGGCTGCGGCGCTGGGCTCGTCCTTCGCGTTCATCATGACGCAGGTGAAGTCGCTGACGCTGGTGGACCTCATCTCCGCGGCGACGCTGATTGCCATTGTCGTCATGGCCCCGGCAGGACTTCTGGGCTGGCTGAAGCTGCGCCGGCGCAACCTGGCGCTGCTGTTGGAAGGCTCGGGCTGGGCGCTGAATGACCGGCTGATGCTGACACCGGAGCTGTCCTCGCTGGTGACGCGCCGTCCGAAGCTGCCCTCGAACGCCCGGGTGGACCGCTTGGACATGGTGCGCTCGGCGCTGGTCCGGCAGCAGGAGGACGACGAGGCGGAGGGCGCGTCCGGGTGGACGAAGCTGGCCATCACGCTGGCGGTGGTTTTCGTGTTGCTCTGGCAGGTCCGGATTCCGCTGTTGACCTGGTTCTGCCACGCGGGCTGGTTGTCTCAGGACACCTGCCTGGCGCTGTTGCCGTCCCAGGCGGAACCGGCTCCGGCGGCGGCAGCGCCTGCCGCGGCTCCGGCCAAGGCGCCGTAGGCCCACCGCGAATCTTGCCAGGATTTCTCCGGCCCGTAGGCTCGTCCTCGATGACGAGCCTGTCGCCGCTGCTGGAGAAGTTCCGCGCCCACCTGGAGGACGAGAAGGGCTCGTCCCCGCACACGGTGCGCAACTACCTCATCGACCTGGTGGACTTCGAGCGCTACCTGGTGGAGCGAATGAAGCTGTCGCTCCTGTCGGGGACGCACGCGGCGATTCGTGGCTACCTGGGCACGTTGAGCACGGACCACGCCCCGGCGAGCCGGGCGCGGCGGCTGGCGAGCATCAAGTCGTTCTACAAGTACCTCGTTCGGCAGAAGCTGTTGCCCGCGAGCCCCGCGAAGCTGGTGAAGAGCCCGAAGCTGCCGAAGACGCTGCCCAAGGTGCTGCCGGTGGAGGAGGTTTTCGCCATCCTGGACATGCCCGACGTGAAGACGGTGCTCGGGCTGCGGGACAGGGCGATTCTGGAGCTGCTCTACGGCGGCGGCCTGCGTATCAGTGAGTTGTGCGGGTTGGACCTGCTGGACATCGACCGCAGCGGGCGAATCGTCAGGGTGATGGGCAAGGGGAGCAAGGAGCGGCTCGTGCCCGTGAACGCGCAGTCCATCCGAGCGTTGGAGGCGTACCTCGCACGGCGGGGGGAGCTGCTGGCCACGATTCGGAAGGACCAGGCGCCAGAGGCGATGTTCCTCAACTTCCGGGGAGGACGCCTGACGCCGAGGAGCATCGCGCGGCACCTGGATACATACGTGCTGAAGTGCGCGCTGACGCGGAAGGTGAGCCCGCATGCCATGCGTCACTCCTTCGCCACGCACCTGCTGGGCGGGGGCGCGGACATCCGCAGCATCCAGGAGCTGCTGGGCCATTCAAGCTTGTCCACCACGCAGCGGTATACCCAGGTGACGTGGGAGCAGCTCCAGCAGGTCTACGACTCCGCGCATCCGCGGGCGTGAGTGCTCGGCGACCAGGCGACGCCGCGTGACGGGGACCGTAATTGCCATCGCGAACCTGTCCTGTGTTGCGCCCGTCCTCGCCGCGCTCTGCCTCGTCCATCTGGGCGTGCAGTGGGGCTTGCCGGTGCTATTGGCGCGCCAGCGGTCGTGACGTCGAGCCTGGGGCGTGGGCTGGGCGTAGGCGTAGCGAATCCCTACGTGAGGTGTCATAGCTGCTGGATGTGACCTCTCCCGCGCTCATCACCCTTGGCATCCTCGCCGTCTCCCTGGTGCTCTTCGTGAGCGACCGGGTGCGGCTGGACATTGTGGCGTTGCTCGCGCTGCTGTCGCTCCTCCTCTTCGACATCGTTCCTGTGGATGATGCGCTCGCGGGTTTCAGCAACCCGGTGGTCATCATGCTGGTGGGGCTCTTCGTGATTGGCGGCGCCATCACGGAGACAGGACTGGCCGGGTGGCTGGGGCAGCGGCTGGGGCACCTCGCTGGGGAAGGGGAGGGGCGCACCATCGCCGTGGTGATGCTGGCCACCGCCGCGCTGTCTGCCTTCATGAGCTCCACGGGGACCGTGGCCATCCTGATGCCGGTGGTGGGAACGCTCGCCCTTCGCCGCGGAATCGCGCCTGCCCGCATCTACCTGCCCTTCGCGTTCGCCGCCCACCTGGGCAGCATGCTGACGCTCATCAGCACCCCGCCCAACCTCATCGTGAGTGGGGCGCTCCGGGACGCGGGCCATGAGCCGTTCCGCTTCTTCACCTTCTTTCCCATCGGCGTGGTGATGCTCGCCGTGGGCATGCTGTTCCTCATCTTCGCTGGCAAATACCTGCTGCCCTCGGCGGCGCAGGGGCAGGTCGCGGCGCAGGCCGTGCTGTCGCCCGAGGACTTCGCCACGGAGTACGGCCTGGGAACGTTGCTTCATGCCCTCCGCGTTCCCCGTGGCTCGAAGCTCGTGGGCCGGACGCTCGGCGAGGCCAACCTGCGCTCCGCGCACGGAGTGAACGTGGTGGGCATCTCATTGATGGGCGCCGCGCATCCGGTGGTTCCGCACCGTCCCTTCGGAGCGGACGAGGTCCTGGTCGTCCAGGGCCATGAGGATGCCGTCGTCGCGACGGTGGAGCACTGGGGGTTGGAGCGGCTCCCGTCCTTGCAGTCGCTGTCGCTGCCACCCGAGGAGTCGCTCGCGGAGGTGGTGATTCCCCGCCGCTCGGCGCTGGTGGGCCGGACGCTCCGGCAGGCGCGCTTTCGTGACCAGTTCCGGGCCACGGTGCTCGCGATTCGCCGGGGCGCGGACGCCGTGGTGGATGCCTCGTCCCCCGCACTCAAGGACTTCACGCTGCGGCGCGGGGACACCCTGCTCGTGAAGGGCCGCAAGAAGCACCTGCGCAACCTGTCCGAGGCCCGAAAGGACCTCGTGCTGCTCGCCGAGCCCGACCCGCGCACCGACCGCCTCGCGGATCCTCGGCGGGCGACGCTCACCGTCATCATCACCCTGGCGATGCTGACCGTGATGGCCTTGGGCCTGCTGCCCAACGTGGTCGCGGTGCTGCTCGCGGCGGTGGCCATGGTGCTCACGGGTTGCGTGCGCTCCGCGGACGTCTACCGCACGGTCAATTGGGAGAGTGTCGTGCTCATCGCCGGAATGTTCCCGCTGGCCACCGCGCTGGAGCGGACCGGCGTGACGCAACTGGCGGTGGCGGGCCTGGAGCGGCTCTTCACTGGCGCCAGCCCCCACGCCGTATTGGCGGTGCTCGCCATCGTGACGTCCACCCTGGGCCTGTTCATCTCCAACACCGCCACCGCCGTCCTCGTGGCCCCGGTGGCCCTCCGCATCGCGGAGTCCATGGAACTCCGGCCCGAGCCGCTGTTGATGGCGGTGGCCATTACCGCGTCGGCGGCGTTCGCCACGCCCATCGCGTCGCCCGTGAACACGCTGGTCATGAGCCCTGGGGGCTACCGGTTCGCCGACTATGCCCGGGTGGGCATCCCGCTCCAGGTGCTCATCGTCGCGCTGGCGGTGCTGGTGGTGCCGTGGGTGCTTCCTTTTTGAAGTCTGAGAGCAGACAGCCAGTCACTGTTCCTTGGAAACGCCGCGCCCGGCTTGTTAAACCCCGGGTCCTATGTTCCACGGCACCACCATCCTCTGCGTGCGGCGTGACGGGAAGGTCGCCATCGCCAGCGACGGCCAGGTCTCCCTCGAAAAGACCGTGATGAAGAACACGGCGAAGAAGGTCCGCCGGCTGGGCGAAGGCCAGGTGCTCGCCGGCTTCGCTGGCAGCACCGCGGACGCTTTCACGCTCTTCGAGCGCTTCGAGGCCAAGCTCAAGGAGCATCAGAAGAACATGGCCCGCGCCTGCGTGGAGCTGGGCAAGGACTGGCGCACCGACCGCTTCCTCCGCCGGCTGGAAGCGCTCCTCATCGTCGCCGACAAGGAGAAGACGTTCATCCTCTCCGGCGCGGGTGACGTGATTGAACCCGACTACGGCATCGCCGCCGTGGGAAGTGGTGGCCCCTACGCGTTCGCCGCCGCGCGCGCCCTCATGGCGCACACGCAGATGTCTGCTCGCGACGTGGTGCACCAGTCGCTCACCATCGCGGGTGAAATCGACATCTACACCAACGCCAACATCTCCATCGAAGAGCTCTAGGAGACACACCCCGTGGCCGAATCGCGCAAGTTGTCCGCCTTCACGCCTCGCGAGGTCGTCAGCGAGCTGGACCGCTACATCGTCGGGCAGAACGCCGCCAAGCGCGCCGTCGCCATTGCCCTGCGCAACCGGTGGCGCCGCCAGCAGGTCGATGACGATCTGCGCGACGAAATCCACCCGAAGAACATCATCATGATTGGCCCCACCGGCGTGGGGAAGACGGAGATTGCCCGCCGCCTGGCGAAGCTCGCCCAGGCGCCCTTCGTCAAGGTGGAGGCCTCCAAGTTCACCGAGGTCGGCTACGTCGGCCGTGACGTCGAGTCGATGATTCGCGACCTCGTCGAGGCCGCCATCGCGCTGGTCCGCGAGGAGGAGACCGAGAAGGTCGGCCCCCGCGCCGAGGAACTGGCCGAGGACCGCTTGATCGAGCTGATGCAGGGCGGCGGCGTGAAGTCGTCGTCCGCGACGCCGCCGTTCGGCTTCGCCCCACCGCCACCCCCACCGGTCCAGCGTGTCAGCGACAGCGCGCGCGAGAAGTTCCGCGCCCAGCTCCGCGCCGGCACCCTGGATGACGTGGAGGTGGAGGTGGAGACCGCGGAGTCGTCGCCCACCTTCATGCGGGGCTTCTCCGGCCAGGGCATGGAGGAGATTGGCGTCAACCTCCAGGACCTCTTCAAGAACGTGCCGGGCATGAACAAGACGCGCCGCCGTCGCGTGCGCGTGCCCGAGGCGCTTCAGCTCCTGCGCAAGGAAGAGGCCGCCAAGCTGGTGGACCCCGACCGCGTCCAGCGCGAGGCCGTGGCCCGCGCCGAGATGAACGGCATCATCTTCATCGACGAAATCGACAAGATTGCCAGCCGTGAGGGCGGCAAGGGCGGGGGCGGCCCGGACGTGTCCCGGGAGGGCGTCCAGCGGGACATCCTCCCCATCGTCGAGGGCTCCACCATCAACACCAAGTATGGCGTGGTGAAGACGGACCACATGCTCTTCATCGCCGCTGGCGCCTTCCACGTCTCCAAGCCCAGCGACCTCATCCCGGAATTGCAGGGCCGCTTCCCCATCCGCGTGGAGCTGGAGCCCCTGACGGGCGAGGACCTGGTCCGAATCCTCCGGGAGCCGAAGAATTCGCTCTTGCGACAGTACACGGCCCTGCTCAGCACCGAAGGTGTGCGTCTGTCCTTCACCGACGACGCGGTGACGGAGCTGGCGCGCATCGCCCAGCAGGCCAACGAGAGCACGGCGAACATCGGCGCCCGGCGGCTGCACACCATCCTGGAGCGACTGCTGGACGAGGTGTCTTTCTCCGCCAGTGAGATGGGCCCCCGGGATTTCCAGGTGGACGCCGCCTACGTGCGCGAGCGCCTGGCCGCCATCGTCCAGGACGAGGACCTGTCGCGCTACATCCTGTAGCGCGCTATATGCGGAGGGGTACCGTACCGCACGAAGGATGACTGCCTTGTCGCAATCCGAGCCGTCCCTCTCCGCATCGTCCGACTCCTCCACCGACGCCCTGGTCCAGAAGGCGAAGCGCCACCTGCTGCAGAACTACAAGCAGCCGCCCTTCGTCCTGGCTCGGGGCCAGGGGGCTCGTGTCTGGGACATGGATGGCCGCGAGTACCTGGACCTGATTGGCGGCATCGCCACGTGCGCGCTGGGACACTGCCACCCGGAAGTCGTGGCTGCCGCGAAGGCGCAACTGGATTCACTGTGGCACGTCTCCAACGTGTTCTATTCGCAGCCCCAGATTGACCTGGCCGCGCAGCTCACCGAGTGGTCCGGCCTGTCACGCGCGTTCTTCTGCAACTCGGGCGCGGAGGCGAACGAGGCGCTGCTCAAGCTGACGCGCAAGGTGATGAAGGACCGCGGCACGCCGGAGCGCTTCGAGGTCATCTCCTTCGACAGCAGCTTCCACGGCCGCACCCTGGCCACCGTCACCGCCACCGGCCAGGCGAAGTACCAGAAGGGCTTCGAGCCGCTGCCCGCCGGCTTCACCCACGTGCCCTACGGCGACCTCGAAGCGGTGCGCAAGGCCGTGGGCCCGGCGACCGCCGCCATCC
Source organism: Myxococcus sp. CA005 (assembly GCF_006518205.1). Lineage (NCBI taxonomy): Bacteria > Pseudomonadati > Myxococcota > Myxococcia > Myxococcales > Myxococcaceae > Myxococcus > Myxococcus sp. CA005. The sequence goes on from NZ_SRLV01000046.1 coordinate 16,683, forward strand.
TCGTGGAGCCCATCCAAGGGGAGGGCGGGGTGCGCATGGCGCCCCTGGGTTTCCTCGTCGGTCTGCGCGCGCTGTGTGACGAGCACGGGCTGCTGCTGCTGGTGGACGAAGTCCAGACGGGCATGGGCCGCACTGGCAAGCCGTTCGGCTTCATGCACGAGGGCATCGTCCCGGACGGCATCAGTGTGGCGAAGGCGCTGGGCAACGGCCTGCCGATTGGCGCCATGCTCTGCAAGGAAGAGCTGGGCGCCAGCCTCACGCCGGGCACGCACGGCTCCACCTTTGGTGGCAACCCGGTGGCTGCGGCCGCCGCCAATGCCGTGGTGCGCATCCTCCGCCGTCCCGGTTTCCTGGACGAGGTCCAGGAGAAGGGCGCCTATCTGCTCGCCCGGGCGCGTGAACTCCAGGGCCGGCTGCCTGCGGGTCGCATCCAGGCCGTGCGCGGCCAGGGGCTGCTGGTGGGCGTGGAGTTGGATCGCGAGGTGGCGCCCGTCATCGCCCAACTGCGCGGAGAGGGGCTGCTGGTGAATGCCGCCGGCGACCGCACGCTGCGCTTCGCGCCGCCCTTCATCGTCACCGTGCGTGAGTTGGATGAAGGTCTGTCCATTCTTGAGCGCGTGCTCGCCGCCAACTGACCGGCGTGGCCGCGTTCCACCGCATGGGGAAGGGTTCACGGACGTTTGACGCCCTGCGTCCGGAACCCTAGTCTGGAAACTCCGGAAGGCTTTCCTCGGACTGTCACTGTGAGTGCGCCAAACACGATCATCGGGCTGGGGGCCCTGACGGATCACATCGCCACGGTGCCCCAACTGGATGCAGCGCGTCTCCAGCTCACCGCGGAAGAGGGCTCGGTGCTCCAGCTCGTGGGGCGCGTGGAGCGCATCGACCAGGTGCTGGCGCGCTCCAAGCTGGGCGAGCCGCGCACCATCGCCGTGCTGCTGGCGCTGCGGGCCAAGGGCGCCATCGTCCCCGCCCGGGTGGTGCCTCGGGGGGCGCCCGCGCCCGTGGTGGACGCGGCCATGGCCGAGGAAGTGGACCTCGAGCCGGAGCGGAAGAAGGAGATCATCGAGCTGGAGCGCTCGCTCGACGCGATGGACCACTTCGCCGTGTTGGGGCTGAAGCCCGGGGCTCCCGCGTCGGAGGTGAAGCAGGCGTATTACAACGCTTCGCGCCGCTTCCATCCGGACCGCTACTTCGGGAAGAACCTGGGCAGCTTCCGCGCCCGCATGGAGCGCATCTTCCGGCGCCTCACGGACGCGCACAACGTGCTCATGCAGCCCGACAAGCGGGAGGCCTACCTGCGCGCGAATCCGGCACTGGCTCAGGCCGAACGCGCCGCCGCGCCGCCGCCACCCTCCGCGCCGCCTCCGTCCGCGCCTGCGCAGCACCTGCTGACGCCAGAACCGCCGCCGGTGCATCAGCTTTCATCGCCACCCCCGGCGCCTCGTCCGCCCGTGGCGTCCAGCGGGCCTTCATCCATTCCGCCGCCGTCGCGTCCGCTGGCGCCACCGCCGGATGATGGCGCGTCCGAAGCGCGCCGCGCGGAGCGGCAGGCCCGGTTGGCCCGGCATCCCTACCTGGCCCGCACGGGCCGACTGGCCGAGCTGATTGCCCGGGGCAAGGCCGCCATCGCCAGCGGCGACTGGGAGCGGGCCTATCACGACTTCCATCAGGTCCAGACGATGGACCCGAAGAACCGCGAAGTCGCTCTTCTCCTGGTCAAGGCACGCCGGGGGCATGACTCGCAGCGGGCGACCATCGAGGTCGCTCGAGGGCGGGAGATGGAGCGGCATGGGGACACGCATGGCGCCATGTCGGCCTACCGGCTCGCCTGCTCGCTGGACGACCGGAACGCCGAGGCCGCCTGGCGCTGCGCCCGCCTGGGGAACCTGTTGGGGCAGGATGCAGCCGAAAGCCGAGGGCTGGCGCAGCGCGCCGTGGAGCTGGAACCCGACAAGGTCGAGCACCAACTGACGCTGGGAAAGGTGCTGTTGGACAGCGGATCGAAGAAACTCGCGAAGCGAGCCTTCGAGGATGCGGCGAAGCTGGCCCCGGACAACGCGGAAGCGAAGGCCGCGCTCAAGAAGCTGCGCTGGACGTTCTAGGAGTAAGTACGGTTCCCCATGGCTGAGCCCGAACCCCTCATTGGCATCGACCTGGGAACGACGAACAGCATCGTCGCCACCGTCCAGGACGGCCAGCCCGTCGTCATCAAGAACCGCACGGGCCAGGGGCTCACGCCCTCCGTCGTGGCCATGGCGAAGAACGGCAAGCGGCTGGTGGGCAGCATTGCCAAGCGGCAGGCCATCACCAATCCGCAGGAGACGGTGTACGCGGCCAAGCGGCTCATCGGCCGGAAGTTCTCCTCGCACGAGGTGCAGGACTCGCTGCGCGCGCTCTCCTACGAGGTGGTGGCCGGGCAGCACGACGACTTGCGCATCCGCATGGGCGGCAAGGACCTGTCCGTCCCCGAAATCAGCGCCATGATTCTCCAGGAGCTGAAGGCGGACGCGGAGGCGCACTTCGGCCGGCCCGTCTCCAAGGCCGTCATCACGGTGCCGGCCTACTTCAACGACGCCCAGCGCCAGGCCACCAAGGACGCGGGCCGCATCGCCGGGCTGGACGTGCTGCGAATCATCAACGAGCCCACGGCGGCGGCGCTGGCCTATGGCTTCGGCCGCACGGTGAACGGGCGCGTGGCGGTGCTGGACCTGGGGGGCGGCACCTTCGACGTGTCCGTGCTGGATATCTCCCAGGGCGTCTTCGACGTGGTGGGCACCGGCGGTGACACCTATCTGGGCGGCGAGGACTGGGACAACCGCATCATCGAATGGCTCGTTTTCGGCTTCGCGAAGGAGCACGGCATCGACCTGCGCAAGGACCGCATGGCGTTGCAGCGGCTCAAGGACGCGGCGGAGAAGGCCAAGGTGGAGCTGTCCAGTGTGCGTGAGGCGGGGCTCAACCTGCCCTTCATCTGCACGCCGCCTGGCGGTGGTGCGGCGCTGCACCTGCAAGCCACGCTGAGCCGCGACAAGCTGGATGACCTGACGTCCGACCTGGCGGAGCGCGTGGTGGGGCTTACCACCGAAGTGCTCGGCGAGGCGGGCGTGCGCGCCTCCGAGCTCAAGGAAGTCATCCTCGTGGGCGGCATGTCGCGCATGCCGAAAATCGTGGAGGCCGTGCGCGGCTACTTCCGCCGCGAGCCCTGCAAGGGCGTCCATCCGGACGAGGTGGTGGCGCTGGGCGCCGCGATTCAGGCCCACGCGCTGGTGCAGCCGGAGCATGAGCTGCTCTTGCTGGACGTGACGCCGCAGAGCCTGGGCGTGGCCATCGCCGGGGGCACCGTGCGCCGGCTCATCCCCAAGAACACCACGGTGCCCACGTCGGCCACGGAGGTCTTCGCCACGTCGAAGGACTTCCAGCGCGTCGTGAAGATCATGGTGCTCCAGGGGGAGCACGACCTGGCGCACCAGAACGAGCTGCTGGGCGAGTTCGTCCTCACCGGCCTGCGGGAGGCGCCTCGGGGCCAGGTGGAGATTGACGTCACCTTCGACATCAACGCGGAAGGCATCGTCTCCGTGCACGCGAAGGACCGGGAGACGGGGCTTCGCCAGTCCATCACCGTCACCGCGTCCAGCGGCCTCACGGAGGAGGAGCTCCAGCGCATCATGGACGAGCAGCGCGGCTACCTCATCGCCGCGCGGGCGTCCGAGGAGCTGAAGACGCGGCGCGTGGAGCTGGACTCGCTGGCGCGCGACGTGGTGGACGCGCTCACGCGGGCGCGGCTGCTGCCGGGCGGAGGTGGCCTGGCGCCGGATGTGATGCCTCGGGCAGAGCAGGTGCTGGAGCACGCGCGTGCGGTCCGCGCGGGCGAGGACGTGGCGGCGCTGGGCCGCGCGTGTGAACTGCTCACGGGGTGCCTGGCGCAGCTCAAGGGCCCGGCGCCCGGCGGCACGGGGCGGTAGATGAGCAGCCAGCGCGCGAACCAGCTCATCGAGGCAGGACTGTGGCTGCGCCTCAGTGGCGACGCCCAGGGAGCGCAGCGGCTCTTCGAGCGCGCGCTGGAGCTGGATCCGGCCAACACCCGCGCCCGGGAGTACCTGGCGGCCGCCGCGGGCGCGCCTTCGCGGGGCACGGCGACGCCGTTCGAGCGGCCTCCGGAGTTGGAGCCTTCGCTGGGGCGGCTGGCGCCCACCGACGCGGACCTGCCCGTCTCACCGGCGCTGGAAGGCGACTGGGGCGCATGGGCGGAAGGACAGGGCGGCCCCTCGGAGGCCGGTGGCAAGTCGCCGCCCGCGCCCGTCGTCCTTCCGGAGGCGCTGGACGGCGCGCCGGCGGACGTGCTGGAGCTGCTGGCGCGTGACGTGGTCATCGAATTCGACGAGCCCGTCCTCCAGGCGAAGGGGGACACCGACGAGTACGGCATCCCCGCAGGCCACACCCAGGAGTTCGACCTCCCCGTGATGGAGAGCGAGCTGGACCTGCTCCTGCGCGGGGCCGAGGACCTGCTGGAACTGGATGACCACTCCGGCGCGGTGGACCTGCTCTTCAAGGCGAAGGAGCTGGCGCCGTCGGACATCCGCGTGGAGTCGCTGCGCGCGCGCAGTGAGCGGATGCTGATGGGCCGGCTGGAGTCCAAGCTGGGCGACCTGGGCCGGGTGCCCGCGGTGCGCCTGCAGCCGGACGACATCATCTGGCTCAACCTGGACCACCGCGCCGGCTTCGTGCTGGCGCAGATTGACGGTTCGGTGAGCTACGAAGACCTCTTCTCGCTGTCGGGGATGACGCGGCTGGATACCGCGCGCATCCTCGTCCAGCTCATTGATGAAGGCGTCATTTCCGCGGGCTGACGGCTAGCCGCGGATGATGGCCGTCCACGTGCCCTTCACCACCAGGGTGCCGTGCTGGTTGCGCGACTCACTGGTGACGATGACGAAGCCCATTCGGGCGCGCTCGTAGAGGTCCGCGATGCGGCCGGTGGTCGTCATCACGTCGCCTGGGCGCATGACGTCCAGGAACTCCAGGTCCTGTTCGCCGTGCACCAGCATCTGCATGTTGATGTTCAGCGCGGGGTCCGCGATGGCGGCGCTGAAGGGGCGGATGGCGAAGACGACGGCGAAGCTGGGGAAGGCGATGAGGCCCCCGTGAGGCCCCGCCTTGGCGGCCTGCGCGTCGTAGAGGAGCGGGCTGACGTGCGCGGGAGGCTCGCCCGGCGTTCCGGCACCCGGCTTCGCGCCGCCGACGGCGAGCGTGAACTCGCGCATCTTCTCCTCGCCCAGGGTGTAGTGGTACGGGCCGTACTCACGGCCGATGAATTGCTTGTCGAGGGCCATGGTCGTTACCCGATGAAGGCTTCGACGACGGCGCCCTTGAGGACGTCCTCGCCGCGCTGGTTGGTGGCGGAGACTTCCGCCGTGAGCCGCCCGTCCTGGACGGCGGTGACCCGGCCCTGGAAGGTAATCGTGTCCTCGGGCCGCACCGGGCGCGAGAAGCGCGCCTTCACGCGGCGGACCCGGCCGGGGTCCTCCACGAAGCCGGCAATGGCTTCCACCACCCAGCCCAGGGTGCACAGCCCCTGGAGGATGTTGCCATTGAGCCCGGCGGCGGAGCCCGCCTCCGGGTCGATGTGGATGGGGTTGTAATCCCCCGAGGCGCCCGCGTAGTAAATCGGCCGGTACCGGTCGCACTCGCGGACGTGCGTGAACGTGTCGCCTGGCTGGTAGGTGCGTGGCATGGGAACCGTCGATCTACCACGGCTGGCCGCCGCGCGTGCTCAGGGACGCTCCGCGTCGGGTGCCGTGCCCTGATCCAACGGGTCGTATTCGTCCGAGCCCTCACGGCGCTTGCGGTACTGGTCCCGCACGTAGGCCACGAGCTGATCCAGATAGGATGATAGGGGAGGGCACCGCACGCCGGTGCCGTCCAGCAGCTCCAGCGTGTTGTGGCAGTTGTAGATGGCCAGGTGGTTGACGTAGCTGATGGCGGCGCGCTGGGGGCGGGCCAGCTTCTCCAGCAGCGGCAGCCGCAGCATGACGTCCGCCGCGCGCGCGGAGAGGTTGAAGCGCGGCAGCTTCTTGTTCGACTTCTCCGCGATGAGCTCGTACACGCGGCGCGCGCTCATCGGGTTGGGGTCCACCAGGTGGAAGGTGTTGCCCTGGGCGCGCGGGTCCTTCGACAGGCGCCACACCGCCTCCACCACGTAGTCCACCGGCACCACGTTGAGCGGCGCCACGCCATTGCCCGGCAGGGGCAGGGGCACCACCAGCGGCGAGGTGACCAGGAGGATGCCCAGGTAGTAGGGCCCCTCGAAGCGGTCGATCTCCCCCGTGCGGGAGTCGCCCACCACGCTGGACGGACGGAAGACGGTGATGGGCACGGTGGCAGCCGCGCGCTGCACCAGCCGCTCCGCCTGGAACTTCGTCTCCTCGTAGGCGTTGCGGAAGCCCTGGCCCCGGTCCAGCTCGTCCTCGGCGATGACGCCCAGGCGGTCGCCGGACACGTAGCAGGTGGAGAAGTAGTTGAAGCGCGTGAGCTTCCCGCAGTCCCGAGCCAGCTCCAGCATGTTGCGGGTGCCGTCCACGTTCACCCGCCAGGCCGTCTCCTTGGCCACGCCCAACTGGGCCACCGCCGCCAGGTGGAAGATGTCCGTCACCCGCTCGCACAGGCGCTGGTACTCCTCGCCCGACAGGCCCAGGTGCATGTCCACCACATCGCCGGTGAGCAGCTCCACCTTGGCGCCCTTCACGCGGGCGGCGTGCTGCTGCGCTTCCTTGAACGACTTGGGCTGCACCAGCGCGTAGATGTGCCCCTTCGGGTCCTCGCGGGCGATGTGTTCCACCAGCCGCTTGCCGATGAATCCCGGGTAGCCGGTGATGAAGTACGTTCCGGCCGTGGCCTTCTTGCGCGTCTCGCTCATGCGGCGCGCAGCATACCCGGCGCTCAGCCGCGCGCGAGCATGGCGCGCCACATCGCTTCAACCTGGGCGCGGGTGGAGGCCAGGTCCCCACTGTTGTCGATGACCCAGGTGGCATGGGCGCGCTTGTCGTCCAGGGGAAGCTGGGCAGCCAGCCGGGCGTCGGCGGCGTCGGAGTCCAGCCCGTCGCGCGACATCAGCCGGGCCTTCTGCATTGCGCGGGGCACCCACACCACCGCCACGGCCTCCATCCAGGTGTGCATGCCGCTTTCGATGAGCAGGGGCACGTCGTAGATGACGCGCGCCACGCCCCGTTCCTCCAGCGCCTGGAGCTTGTCCATGAAGGCCTGACGCACCAGCGGGTGGGTGATGTCATTGAGCGCGGCGCGCTCTGCGGGGTCCCCGAAGACGCGTGCGCCCAGCCTCACCCGGTCCAGCCGGCCGTCCGAGCCCACCACGCCGGGGAAGCGCGCCGCCACCGCGGCCAGCCCGGGCGTGCCCGGTTCCACCACCTCGCGGGCAATCACGTCCGCGTCCAGCACCTCCGCGCCCAGCTCCCGCAGGATGCGCGTCACGGTGCTCTTGCCGGAGGCGATGCCTCCCGTCAGTCCGAAGACGTGCACGGGCGGGGCCTTACTTCGCGGCCTTCTGCGTGGTGAACGTCAACGACTGAACCGTCTTGCCGTCCTCGTTGAAGAAGATGGCCAGGCCCAGGCGGGGGTAGAGAAAGTAGGTGCGGAAGTCGTCCGTCAGCTTGCGCAGGTAGCAGGGCGTGGCGGGCGCGGCGCCGGAGGGGCAGGAGGGGCCGTAGCTGTTCTCCACCGTCTCCTTGTCGATGATGGGCCCGGGGAACACGTCGATGCGCTCCACCATTTGCGTGTCCGGATCCACCTTGAACTGAGCCTGGGTGGTGCCCTTGATGGCCTCCTTGGACAGGTAGGCGATGATCTCCTTGCCGTCCTGTTTGACGGTACGCGAGGGCTCACCGAACTTCTTGATGATTTCGTCGCGCTTCGACACGCCCGGCTCAATGCCCTGCCAGGGCTTGGCGGCGGCGGGGACGGCGAAGGTGAGGACGGCGAGGACGGTCAGGATGCGCATACGGCTCCTCCCTGCTGGAACGGGCGGGCAAGGCTCTAGCAACCCCCTATGCCCGACGGAAGTTTCTGCCGGTCATTCAACCACGAGACGCCTTGCCCCGTCCGGGGGGCTCTGCTACTCCGGCTTCATGCGCGTTCCTGGCATCAGGATCCTCTCCCTTCTCGTGCTGGCCGCCGCTGGGGCGGCCGGGGGCGCCGACTTCGTAGGCCCGGATAGCTGCAAGGGTTGCCACCCCGAGGCCTACGACGCCTGGATGCAGTCGAAGCACGCCCGGGCGGAGAGTTCGCTCACCGACCAGCAGAAGAAGGACGGGCGCTGCCTGTCCTGCCACTCGCCGGAGCAGGTCACCCAGGCGACGGTGAATGTCACCTGTGAGACATGCCACGGCGGTGGGCAGTACTACTCGCCCGAGTACGTGATGAAGGACTCGGAGCTGGCGCGCCTGGTGGGCCTGGTGGACCCCTCTGAGAAGCAGTGCCGCTCCTGCCACGACGCTTCCTCGCCCTCCCTCCGGCCGTTCGACTTCAAGGAGTCGCTCAAGGCCATCGACCACTGGTCCGCCGAGCGCGCCCGCCGCGCCGCGGATCCGTCGGCCAAGAAATGACGTTGTGATCAAGGTCCTCGACGCACGCTTCGTCACCACCGCCGTGGAGCCCAAGGGCTACCCGACGGACCACACGGCGGAGGTGGCCTTCGTCGGCCGCTCCAACGTGGGCAAATCCTCCATGATCAACGCGCTCACCGGCCGCAGGAAGCTGGTGCGCGTGTCCAACACGCCGGGGCGCACCCGGACGTTGAACTTCTTCGACGTGGACCTGGAGCGCGGCGGCGTGCGCCACCAGATCCGCCTGGCCGACCTGCCGGGCTACGGCTTCGCCAAGGCCAGCAAGGCGGACAAGGCCCAGTGGGAGAAGATGATCACCACCTACCTGGAGAAGCGGCACCGCCTGGAGGCCGTGGTCAGCATCGTGGACGTGGAGGTGGGCCCCACGCCGGACGACCTCACCACGCTCGACTATCTCCAGGCGCACAACCGCCGGGTGCTGGTGGTGGCCACCAAGGTGGACCGGCTCACCAAGGCCAGGCTCAAGCCTCGGCTGGTGGAGCTCTCCAAGCTGATGGACCTGCCGCTGGAGGTCATCCTCCCTTTCTCCTCCACGGAGAAGCTGGGCGTGGATGAGGTCTGGGGCGCGCTGCTCGACACCTTCGGCAAGTCCGCCCGCGTCTGAGGGCCGCCGGCATCATCCGGTAGCCGCCGCTCCCGGTGGGGTTCTGCTCCCGGGCCGGGGGGCGCTGTGGTAGGGACCGCGCCGTGTCCGAAAACGGCAAGGGAAATGGAAGCGACACGCAGCTGGCTCCCCGGGAGCTGCGTCAGCGGTTGATGAGGTTGTCCCCGCGTCAGCGGGTGGACGCCCTCCTGGATGTCGCGGAGGCCCGCGCGCTGGTGCGCTCGATGCCCGCCGAGGACCTCTACGTCACCATCCAGGAGCTGGGGCTCGCGGATTCGACGGAGCTGGTGCAGCTCGCCTCGCCCGGCCAGTTCCGCGCCTTCGTGGACCTGGCCGGCTGGCGGCGGGACGCGCTGGACTCGCACGCCGTCCTCACCTGGCTGCGCGCCGCGCGGGGCGGGGTGGAGGACACGGGGGAGTTCCTGCGCAAGCTGCACACGCTGGACCTGGAAGTGCTCGAAATCATCCTGCGCGAGTTCATCGAGGTGCACGACCTGGAAGAGAACCCGGACGTCAACCCTCCGGGCGTGACGATGGAGACCCCGGAGGGGCGTTACCTCGTCGAAATCAAGGTGGAGGGCGTGGAGATGTCCGCCGTCCGCTCGCTCCTCAACGACCTCATCGCGGAGAACCCCTTCGAGGCCGTGCGCCTGCTGGAGGCCGTGCGCTGGGAGATTCCCAGTGAGCTGGAGGAGGCGGCGTACCAGTTCCGACGCGGCCGGCTCCAGGACATGGGCTTCCCGTCCCTGGAGGAGGCGGTGTCCCTGTTCAGCCGCGTGGACGTGGCGCCCGCTCCCGTGGCCGCCACGCGCCCGGGGCTGGCGCCCACCACGGGCCACGTGGACTACCTGGAGGCGGCCTTCCGCGGCCTGACGATGGTGGAGGCGGTGAACGCGGAGGACGAACTGCGCGAGGTGGCCAGCGCCGCGCTGGTGGCGGACCTGGCGGACCCGGGGGATTTGGACGCCATCCGCCGCGCGAGCGAGACGGTGCGGGACTACCTGTCCCTGGCGCTCGAGCACCTGACGGGCGCGGACCTGGAGCGCGCCACGGACGTGCTGCGCGACACGCCGCTGCGGCGCATCTTCCAGACGGGCTTCTCGCTCACGCTCCAGCTCAAGTTTCGCGCGGACCGGCTGGCCAAGGCGCCTGGCGCCCTGGTGGAGGGCGTGCTGATGGTGCTCCCGGAGGAGGCGGCCGCCATCTCCGCGCTGCGCCAGAAGCGGCCCCGGCGGGCGCTTCGCGTGGAAGGCGCGGAGCCGGTGGCGTTCCGCTCCCGGCGCGAGCTGGCCGCCACCGAGGCGCTGCTGGCCCGCGCGGAGGCCCAGGTGCAGGTGTTCCGCGGCGTGCTGGGCGGCACCGACGATTCCACGCGCGAGGCCCTGGCTCGCTTCGGCGTGCCCCTGGAGACGCTGGGCCAGGAGCGCTTGCTGGCCGCGGTGGTGGCCATGGCGGTGCTGGAGGAGCGCGCGGACGCGCGCCCGGTTCCGCTGGGGCGGGTGGTGGAACTGGGCCAGCGCCTCTTCGAAGGTGCCCCGGAAGCGCCGCGCCTGCGCGCCTCCGCTGCCGAGCGCGCCCAGAAGGGCCTGGAGCCGGCGGTGGCGCCGGAGGCGCATGCGGAGCTGCGCCGTCTGGTGATGCTGACCCTGTCGCGGCTGTTGGAGGAGCTGGGCACGCCCTGGCTCCAGGACGGGCGGCTGGAGCCGGTGGCCTCGGCGGTTCTTCCGATGGAGAGCAGCCCCGTCCCGTAGGAATTTCAGTCCGGGGCGGCCCGCACGTTCGGCGAGGCCGCCCCGTTCTAGAAGATTCAGGGCTTTGCCCGACGGGGCCCCTGGCATGTCCTCTGCTTTCGCCCAGGCACGCGTATTGGTGCGCGACGCAACTGCCGGGAGGTGGAGTGAATGGTGCTGGGAGAGCAGGGGCAGCGCCGTGACGTGTGGGCCTTCTATGCGCTGACCGCTTTCGCGGCGGTCATGTACTCGGTGCCGGGCGAGTGGATCCCGGCGCTCGCACCGCTGCGCCTCGCGTTGGTGACGTCGGGGCTGGCGGCGGGACTCATGGTGATACGCCGGCTGGGGCGGGCGGAGCCGCTGTACCTGGACGGCTCGCGCGGTCTGGCGCTGATCGCCTTCTCCACGTTGGCGGTGGCGTCCGTCGGGTGGTCCGTGATTCCGGAGGTGACGACCGCCACGGGCGTCGAGCTGCTGAAGCTGACGGCCATCTACATCACCTTCATTAACGTCATCACCACCGGCCGCCGGCTGGCGGTGGTGTGCGGGGCCATGGTGCTGGCGTCGGTGGTGACGTCCATTGGCGCCATCAACTGGTACCTGGTGGGTGAGGACCTGGTGGAAGGCTTCCGCGCGCGCTGGGTGGGCGTCTACGCGGACCCGAACCACATGGCCATGAACCTGGCGCTGGTGGTGCCGCTGGCGGTGGCCTTCGTGGCCCGCAAGAGCAGCGGCTGGCTGTGGCGTCTGGCGTGTTTGACGGCGGCCATCCTGGCGGTGGCGGCCATTGTCGTCTCGCACTCGCGCGGCGGCTTCATCGGTCTCTCCGCGGCCATGGCGGTGTGGGCCATCCGCGAGAAGCGCCGCATCCAGGCCATTGTCGTGGGCTCGCTCTTCGTGATGGGCCTGCTCGTCTTCGCGCCGCAGAGCTTCTGGCAGCGCAACGAGACGGTGGCCGAGTTCCACGAGGACGCGTCCGCCATGGGCCGCGTCTACGCGTGGCAGGTGGCCAGCCGCATCAGCCTGGACAAGCCGCTGCTGGGCGTGGGGGCGGGTGGCTTCCGCTACGCGTGGCCCATGTACGCGCCCCCCGAGGCGCGCCGGGCGTACGTGGCCCACAACATCTTCCTGGACGTCATCGGCGAGCTGGGCTGGGTGGGCCTGTTGTTCTTCATGGTGTTCACGGGTGGTGCCGCGGGCGGCGCCTTCGAGGCGTCGCGGGACAAGGAAGTGGGGTGGCTGGCGCGAGCCTTGTCCGCGTCAGTCGTGGGCTACCTCGTGTGTGACTTGTTCTCTGGCTACATCCTGTCCGCGCACTTGTACGTGCTCTTCGGCCTGGCGGCGGCGGCGCACCGGGTGGCGCGCGCGTCCGAGGCGTTGGACAGGCAATGGGGTCCGGCTCCGAGCGAGCCGGTGGTGGCGACGTGGGAGGGGTCCGGACATGCGGCGTGAGGAGGCGCGGATGGGGCAGGAGCCCCTCCGTCTGGTTCAGTTCACCCGGTCTTTCCACATTGGAGGGACCGAAGTGCAGGTGCTGGAGCTGCTGCGGGGACTGCCCGCCAGCTACCGGTTGCAGGTGTCCGTGCTGGATGATTCGGGGCCGCTGATTGCCGCGGTGTGGAAGCTGGGCCACGCACCCGCGGCCTTCCCGCTCAAGGGCTCCGTGGTGCAGCCGAACACGGCGTATCAGGTGTACCGCATGGCACGCTGGCTCAAGGCGAACCGCGTGGAGCTGGTGCACGTGCATGACTTCTACTCCACGATGGTGGCCGTGCCGGCGGCGAAGCTCGCGGGCACGAAGGTCATCGTGGGCCGGTTGGACCTGGCGCACTGGCAGGGGCGTGCGCGGCGCGCGGTGCAGTCGCGGCTGTGCCGCATGGCGGACCATGTGATTGGCAACGCGGAGGCCATCCGCCACCAGCTCATCACCGAGGAGGGCCTGCCGGCCTCGCGCGTGTCCGTCATCCACAACGGCCTGGACTTGCCGCGCTTCGAGTCCCGCAGGCGCGAAGGGCTGCGCGGGCCGCTCCCCGACACGGGGGCCGCGCCGGTGGTGGTCCACGTGGCCAACATGAATCACCCGGTGAAGCGGCAGGAGGACCTGCTGCTCGCGCTGGCCCAATTGCGCCATTCCGGCATCACGCTGCACGCCTTCCTGGTGGGAGATGGTCCGCGCCGGCCGGGCCTGGAGAAGCTGGCCGGTGAGCTGGGCGTGTCCGATACCGTGCACTTCCTACGGCACCGCACGGACGTGCCCGCCATCTACGCCCGGGCGACCTTCGGCGTCCTCTGCTCCACCGCGGAGGGCATGTCCAACGCGGTGATGGAGGGCATGGCCGCGGGGCTTCCCATGGTGGTGACCCGAGTGGGTGGCAACACCGACCTGGTCCGCGATGGCGAACGCGGCCTCGTGGTGGACCCCGAGCGTCCCGCTCAGTTGGCCCAGGCCTTCCGTCAGCTTCTCGCGAATCCCGAGAAGGCGAGAAGCATGGGGCATGCGGCGCGGGACTTCGTGGCGCGCGAGCTCTCCCTGGAGAAGATGGTCCGGCGCCATGACGCGCTGTATCAGCGGATTGCCCGGGGCGCGGACGCCTGAGGCATGTCAGAGCGGTGTGGATACTGCGTCTCCACCAGGCGCAATGGGGGCGGGGCCGGGGCGTAGGGAAGGGGGCATCCCACCCCTTCCGGAGCCCGCACATGGTCCTGCCCTTGCTGCTCATCCTCGCCGCCGCGCCGTCCACCCAGACGTGGACGTTCAATACGGACGGTATGCCTGAAGTTCACATCGGCAATGTTGATGGCGCGGTGCGCGTAGATGCGGTAGACGGGAATGACGTGGTAATCTCGGTTGTTTGGGAAGGCGCGGAGAGTTCCCGGAACGAAGTGGGCGTGGAAGTCGTCCAAGAAAAGGGAGTCATCCGGGCGCGGGTTTGTTGCGGTCCGTGTGAACAAGAAACGCGGTCCTGCCGTCGGAGCGGGCCCGCGGTGAGGTTCACGGCGAAGGTGCCACGGCGGGCGCGTTTGGATTTGGCGACGGTGGGCGGTCCGGTGACGGTGGCGGGCGTGACGGGGCGGCAGTCGCTGGCGACAGTCAATGGCCGTGTGGAAGTGAGCGGTTCGGAGGAGCGGTTGGATGTCAGCACGGTGAACGGCACCGTGGCATTGGCACCGCGGAAGGTCGTGGCTACTTCTGTGTCCTCGGTGGGCGGGGATGTCCGGCTGAAGCTGCCGGCCCAGGCGGATGTGAGATTGGAATTCAATACTGTCGGTGGTCGTTTCAACGACAGTCCCGCGAGGTTGGGCGGCCGCGAGCAGACGTATGGCTCAGGCACCCATGCGGTGGATGTCAGCACGGTCGGCGGCTCGCTCACCGTGCAGCAATAGCTTTCGAGGCCCGTCAAGCACTGGGCCCGGGGCGCTCGCCGGTGAAACTCCAAGGCGCCGGCGAGCGCTCATTTTTTGTCCGCGGATTGATGCGGCGCGTCAGTTGGGTGCGCCCGGCTTCCGGTGCTCGGCGCCGATGACGTCGCGGACCTGCTTGTAGCCGTCGCGGGCGAGCAGGGTGGCCAGGGTGGGGAGGATGTTTCCCACCATGCCCGGGCCCTCGTAGATGAAGCCCGTGTACACCTGCACCACCGACGCGCCCGCGCGCAGCTTTTCGTAGACGTCCTGGGCGGTGAAGACACCCCCCACGCCGATGATGGGCAGCGCGCCCCCGCTGCGCAGCCAGGCGCGGCGGATGACGGCGTTGGCGGGCTCGCGGACGGGCGCGCCGGACAGGCCGCCGGCTTCCTTCGCCAGGGGATGCTCGAAGGGCCGGGCCACGGTGGTGTTGGTGGCGATGAGGCCGGCGAGCTTCTGGGCCCGCGCGACATCCACCACCTCGTCCACTGCCTCGGGGGACAGATCCGGGGCAATCTTGAGGAACAGCGGCTTACCCGGGGCCACGGTGGCCAGGCGCTCCTGCACCGCGCCCAGGAGCTGCCCCAACTGCTCGGGCTCCTGGAGCTTGCGCAGGCCCGGCGTGTTGGGGGACGAGGCGTTGACCACCACGTAGTCGCCCAGGGGCGCCAGCGCGTCCACGCAGGCCACGTAGTCATCCACCGCCTGCTCCAGCGGCGTGTCCTTGTTCTTGCCGATGTTCACCCCCAGCGGGCCCGGACGCCACGTCTGCATCCGCAGCCGCGCGGCGGCCTGGGTGGCGCCGTGGTTGTTGAAGCCCATGCGGTTGATGAGCGCGCGGTGCTCCGGCAGGCGGAACAGGCGAGGGCTGGGGTTGCCGGGCTGGGGCCTGGGCGTGAGGGTGCCAATCTCCACTGCGGAGAAGCCGCAGGCGAAGAGGCCGTCCACCGCCTCCGCGTCCTTGTCCAGGCCGGCGGCCAGCGCCACGGGGTGGGCGAAGCGCAGCCCGGCCACCTCGACGGCCAGGCCGGGCGGGGCGCCCTCCAGGGCCTTCTCGCGCAGGGACTCGCACAAGTCCCGTGAGCGGCCCAGGTAGTGGAGCCCCGCCATGCCGAGCCGGTGCGCGCGCTCCGCGGAGAGCTGGAAGAGGAGCGAGCGGGTGAGTCCGTACATGGCGTGGCTCAAGCGGGGATGAACGAGGCCTCACGGGCCCAGGCGAGCGTCTGATCCACCTGCTCGGGCGTGAGGATGCCGTTCTGTTCGATGATGTCGATCTCCCGCCGCATGTCCGTCTCCAGCAGGTAGGGGCCGTCGGTGTTGATGGTGAACTTCACCTTGCGGTCCCAGAAGGTGCGGACGATGTGGCGCAGCTCCTCCACGCCCTCCACGGCCTTGGTGTGCAGGTTGGACGTGGGGCACAGCTCCAGGACGAGGTCGCGCTCGCGAAGCACCTTCATCGCGTGCTCGTCGTAGGCGGCGCGGATGCCGTGGCCGATGCGGTGCGGCTGGAGCTTCTCCACCACGGCCATGACACCCTCGGCGCCGGTGCCGCGCGTCTCGCCGGTGTGCACCGTGCACTTGAGCCCGGCGCGGCGCGCCCGCGAGAAGAGCTCTTCGTACTGGGTGACGACCTCCGGCTTCAGCTCCATGGCGTTCGTCTCCGTGCCGGCCAGGTCGATGCCGTACACGCCGCGCGTGCGGTACTTGATGGCCTTGTCCACGATGATGCTGTTGAGCCGGTGGTCGAACTCGCGGGCCAGGCAGAAGATGAGGCCCATCTTCACGCCGTACTCCAGCACCGCGCGGTCCATGCCGCGCAGCGCGGCGTGGATGATGTGGTCCAGGTCCAGCTCGGAGTTCAGGTTGCGCTTCATCGGGTTGAAGCGCAGCTCCATCTGCGTCACGCGGCTGCCGCGGTACTCCTTGCCGATGACCTCGTAGACGGAGCGCTCAATCGCGCTGGGGGACGACTGGATCTTCTCCGTCCAGGTGTGGAGGATTTTCAGGTAGTCGTCCAGGCTTCCCACCTTGCCCGGACGGGAGGTGATGAGCTCCACGAAGTCGAAGTAGTTCTTCACCGGGAGCTTGAAGCCCTGCTGGTGGGCGATGGACCAGAGGATGTGGGGCGCCACAGCGCCACCCACGTGGATATGCAGGTCGATCAGATCGCGTGCCATGGCGGCATGTATGCACAGTGTCGGGCTCGCGTAAAGACTACCGCCGGAGCAGCACGTACACCGCGCCGGTGCCTCCGTCCTGAGGCCGTGCGGTAGCGAACGCCAGCACCATCCGGCCAATCCGCTTCTCGGACAGCCATCCCTTGAGCCGCTCCTTCAGCACGGGAATCTGGTCCTTGGAGTTCAAACCGCGACCGTGCACGACGAGCACGCAGCGCTTCTTCGCGCGGCGGCTGTCACCCAGGAAGCGTTCCAGCGCGTCGCGCGCCTCGCTCTGTGTCTTCCCGTGCAGGTCCAGCTGTCCCTGGATGGCGAAGTCGCCCCGGCGCAGCGCGCGCATCAGGTTCCGGTCGATGCCGGGGCTCGCTCCTTCGATGCACTCATCCGTGCCGGTGAAGTCGAAGTCGCCCTGGCCGGCGACCAGCTCGGAGAGCTGCGCGAGCGCCTCCGCGTTTTCATCGATGATTGCAGGCAGGCGCGGGTTGGGCGCGGGCGCTTCGCCCCGGTGGGTGAGCTGCTGCACACCGTCCATGGCGGAGAAGAAAAGGGAGGCATCGTCCTCCTCGCGGACCTTGGGCGCCTTCGTGGCCCGGGGCGGGGGCGCCGCGGCCTTGCGCTTCGCGACCTCCGCCGCGGCCTTCTCCTGCGCCTCCTTCTTCTCCTGGTCCTTCATCACCTGGATGGCGGACTTGAAGGGGTTGTTGCTGAAAGCCGCTTCCTTCTTCTTGGGGCCGTTGCGCTGCTGACTCATGGCGGAAAGTGCGTCCTCGTCGTGGGCGACTGTGAGGGATGTAATCCGGCGCTACAGCCCGCGCAGGCGCCGAATCTCTTCGTAGGCGTCGCGAATCTGCTGGAAGCGACGGGCGGCCTGCTCGGCGGCCTGACGGCCGAGGTGGGCGGATTTGTCGGGGTGGTGCTCCGCGGCGAGCTGCCGGAAGGCTCGCTTCACCTCGACGTCGGTGGCGTCCGGCATCAGGCCCAGCGCGGCGTAGTGTTCATCCCCGGCGCCCAGGTGCAGGGCGATGATGGCCTGCTCGTCCGCTTCGGAGATGCCCAGGCCCTCGGCGACGCGGCGCAGGACCTCCCGTTCGGAGCGCTGCATTCCTCCGTCGGCCAGCGCCAGCTCGTAGAGCGTGTCCAGCAGCCGGTGCCGCTCGGCCGAGGGGAGCTGGGCATGGCAGGCGCTGACGGCCGCGTCCAGGTCGGGCGGGTGGGCCAGGAAGACCTTGAGGTGGCTCCGGACGACCTCCAGGGCCTCGGGGCCGTAGCCCAGGGTCGTCTGGAAGTAGCGCCGCACCACGCGTACCTCGTCGCGGCGGACCTCGCCATCCGCGTGGGCCACCTCGACGAACACGGCGCACAAGTCACTGGCGAACTGCTCGTAGGGCTCCTCCTCGCGAGGCACGAGCGCCGCCTCCGACGTGGCGTCATGGGCGGAAGCGTAGGGGGCGTGGGAGAAGCCGGACAGCGCCTCCGGGTCTTCGGGCGGTAGGGCGTGCTGGGCGTCGTAGTAGCGCCCCGCGAAGCCGCCCGCGATGAGCAGCAGGACAATGGCCCAGGGGCTGCCCACGAGCAGCCCCGCCATCAACCCCAGCATTGCTCCCAGAACTGTTCCTGCGCCCATGGCCGACGTTCCGCTCCCTTTCCGGCGGGGGAGTTTCGCATAGAGTGGCACGGGTGAACGCCCAGTTGATTGATGGCAAGGCAGTTGCGGCGCGCGTGCGAGCGGAGGTCAAGGCGGAGGTCGACCGGCTCAAGCTCGAGCATGGCCTGACGCCGGGGCTGGCCGTGGTGCGCGTGGGGGAGGACCCCGCCTCCAAGGTCTACGTCAATGGGAAGAAGAAGGCCGCGGAGGAGGTGGGCTTCCGCTCCTGGGAGCTCCACCCGGACGAGGGCATCACCCAGGCGGCGCTGCTGGAGGTCATCCACCAGCTCAACGCGGACCCGGCGGTGCACGGCATCCTGGTTCAGTTGCCGTTGCCCAGGCACATCGACCCGGACGTCATCATCTCCGCCGTGAAGCCGGAGAAGGACGTGGACGGCTTCCACCCGCTCAACGCCGGCAACCTGCTGCTGGGCCGGTCCACCACCCGGGCGTGTACGCCCTACGGGGTGATGCGGCTGCTGGAGGAGATTGGCTGCGACCCCGCGGGCAAGCGGGCGGTGGTGGTGGGGCGCAGCAACATCGTGGGCAAGCCCATGGCGCTGATGCTGCTCCAGAAGAACGCCACGGTGACCATCTGCCACAGCAAGAGCGACCTGCGCCGGGAAGTGGAGGGCGCGGACATCCTGGTGGTGGCGGTGGGGGCGGCCGAGCTGGTGAAGGGCGCGTGGATAAAGCCCGGCGCGGTGGTGATTGACGTGGGGATGAATCGCAAGCCGGACGGCAAGCTCGTGGGCGACGTGGAATTCGCCGCTGCCGCCGAGCGCGCGTCATTCATCACCCCCGTGCCCGGTGGCGTGGGGCCCATGACCATCGCCATGCTGATGCGCAACACGCTCGACGCGGCCGTCCGCTACGGCCTGGTGCCTGTCGTCAGGTAGGCCGTGAGGGTGACGCGCTGGGGCCCCGGTCCCAGCTCCGCCTGCGCGTACTCGTGCATGGACCAGAGCAGCGGCTCCCACTGCGGGCCCAGCGCCCTGCGTGCCAGCACGACGGGCGCGCTGGAGCGGGTGGTGGCATCCACCATGGCCGCTGTGGACGGGTAGTCGATGGAGCCTTCCACTTCGTTCACCGTGACGTGGGTGAAGCCCGCGCTGGACATCTCCCGCTGACAGGTGTCGGGGTCGGACAGGGGGATGGCGCCCGGCTGTGATGGCTTCGCGCCCATCTGCTCCCAGAGGCGCGTGTACACGGCGCGCAGCTCTTTCGAGCGTTCAAAGGGCGTCCAACTGGACACGACGGCCCGGCCGCCCGGCTTCAGTACCCGGTGAAGCTCCTGGAAGCCACGTGCCCGGTCCGGGAAGAACATCAGGCCGAACATGGAGAAGGCGGCGTCGAACGCGTTCGCCTCGAAGGGCAGCGCCATGCCGTCACCCTCCAGGATGTCGACGTCGAGCTTCGCCTCCGCGGTCCGGCCGCGCAGGGCGGCAATCATCTCCGGGGAGAAATCGACTGCTGTGACGCGGGCGCCGTCGCGCGCGGCGAGCAGCGCGAGCGTGCCCGGCCCCGTGGCGACGTCCACGACACGCGTCCCTTGCGCTACGCCGGCCCGGAGCAGGGCCTCCCTGGAGAACGTCTCGAAGGTGGGCATCAGCTCGCGCACGTACTCCGGCGCCACCAGGTTCCAGGCCTCGGGTTGGGCTAGGGGCGATACGGCCGACATGGGGGCTCCTGGGCGTGGGGGCTCGGCATGGCCCGGTTCGCGTGAAAGCCTGCATGGCGGGGCCTGAAGGCGCAAACTTGTTGCGACATCCATGCCCCCCAGCGTTCAGCGGCGTGCGTCCGCTGTACGCGCGCTCGGACGTTGTCGTAGCGTGTTTCGCCTCACCGTGGGGGGGCAACACCATGCCGAGTCGCGAGGAGCAGATCGCCGGGGGAATCTACGGATTGCTGGTGGGGGATGCCTTGGGCGTGCCCTACGAGTTCCACGCACCCGCGCGGATTCCACCGCCCGAGGACATCGACTTCCAGCCGCCCGAGGGCTTCCAGCGCGCGCATGACGGGGTGCCGCCGGGGACCTGGTCCGACGATGGCGCGCATGCGCTGTGCCTGCTGGATTCGTTGCTCTACCATGGGCGATTGGACCCGGAAGACCTGGGCCGCCGCCTGGTGAACTGGCTGGAGTGGGGCTACCTCGCGGTGGATGGCCAGGTGTTCGACGTGGGCATCCAGACACGCACGGCCCTGGCCTTGGTCCACGCAGGGACGCCCGCGCTGATGGCCGGCCCCAAGGACGAACGAGACAACGGCAATGGCTCGTTGATGCGCGTGCTGCCATTGGCGCTCTGGCATTCAGGCAATGACGCGAAGCTCGCCTCGGACGCGATGACTCAGTCTCGCGTCACGCATGGACACATGCGCTCCCAGGTGTGCTGTGCGCTGTATTGCTTGTGGGCCCGCCGCATCCTCCAAGGCGCGCGTGCTTCGGAGGCATGGACGGACGCGGTGGAGACGTTCCGCAATCTGTATCCCGAAGGCTTCGAGGCTCGCACTGAACTGGACACGCATGTCCTGCCGCCGGGCTGGGAGGAGATTCGAGGCACGGGCACGGGCTACGTGGTGGATTGCCTCCGCTCCGCGCGCCAGTGCGTGGTCGAGCACGACACCTACGAGCAGGGGGTGAAGGCCGCCGTGCGCCTGGGCCGGGATACCGACACCACCGCGGCGGTGGCGGGAGGTATCGCCGGGCTCATCCACGGCGTGAATGGCATCCCCGCGCGTTGGCGTGAGTCGTTGCGCGGGGGTGAGTTGTTACATCCCATGTTGCAGAAGCTGCTCAAGTGCACCGTGAGTTGAGGTTGACCCGGTGTTGCCCCTCACAGGTGCAGACGTTGACCCTGAGCGAGCCCGCGCGCTTCGCGAGTGTCGTGCCGGGCAGCGACCAGGTCTGTGTGAGCGCCGCGCCGACCTCGGAGACTCAGGGAACGGACGCTGGCAGGCCCAAGCCTGCCCAGTGTCAGCCCGTGCGCGTGTCGCTGGCCCCTTCGGAGCAGCGGATGATGGCCACCATGCTCACCCCCTGACACATGCCACGGTTGTTCGACGCTTGTTCAATCCCTGTCGATGGAACGAGCGGGTGACGGTGTGTTTCACACCGTCATCAACGAGCCCCGAGGGCAAGTTGCATGTTTTTGTTGGAACAGTCCGCTTATTCCGACAAGTTTGGATTGCCAGGGGTGTGCGAGGGGTTAGGATGGCGACTCATCCGGGGGGGCCGGTATGGCCGGGGTGAGTCACGCAATGATTGACCAGGATGTGGGCGCGCCTGTGCTTCGGGGGCGATTCGGCCATACACGCGGGGAGAACGTGCGGACGGAGGGTACCGTGTCAACGGAGACTTCCGGCAACATGGTGCTCACACGTGGGGTCGACGCGCTGGAGGTGCGGGTGGACGCACTGCTCGGCGAGCACCTGGAGGCCGTGCGACGGCGGGTGGACTCTCGCTTCGCCGTGCTGATGGTGGGGCAGTGGCTGGTCGCCATCGCGGTGGCGGCGGTGCTGTCGCCCTTCGCCTGGCAGGGGACGTCGCGGGTGGTGCATCCCCATCTGCAAGTGGCGGTGGTGCTGGGGGGCCTGCTGTCCGCCTTCCCGCTGGTGCTGGTGCGGCTGCGGGCCGGGGACGTCGTCACGCGGCACGTGGTGGCGGTCGCGCAGATGCTCTGGGCCGCGCTCTTCATCCACCTGACGGGCGGCCGCATCGAAACGCACTTCTATGTGTTCGGCTCGCTGGCCTTCCTGGCCTTCTACCGGGACCCGGCGGTGATGGCGACCGCCACCGTCACGGCGGTGCTCGAGCACTGCCTGCGCGGCATCTGGTGGCCGGAGTCCATCTTCGGCGTGTCGAATCCCGCGTGGTGGCGCTTCCTGGAGCACGCCTTCTGGATGGTGTTCGTCAACGGGGTGCTGGTGATTGCGTGCCGCGAGACGCTGGGGGAGATGCGGCGCGTGGCGGTGCAGCAGGTGTTGCTGGAGGGCGCGTACGCGAACGAGCGCGTGGACCATGAGCATGCGCTGGCACGCGTGCGCCGGGAGATGAGCTCCTACCGCGAGCAGGCCGCGCGGGTGGAGAAGCTGGCGGCGGTGGGGCGGATGACGGCGACGGTGAGCCACGAGCTGCGCAACCCGCTGGCCGCGGCCCGCACCGCCAACGCCGTGGTCGTCCGTCACCTGCGCAAGCTGGACGTGACGCTGGCGGACCAGCGGCTCCAGCGCTTCCTGGAAATCATCGAGCGCGAGCTGGCGGTGTGTTCACGCATCTCCTCCGAGCTGCTGGACTTCGCCCGCGAGCGTCCGCTGGAGCTGCGGCCCTGCTCGCTGCACGCGCTGATGGAGGAGGTGCTGGACGTGGTGCCGGGCCGCGAAGGCGTGCGCATCCAGAACAGCGTCCCCCTCTCGCTGGCGTCACCCTGGGTGGACCGGGAGCTGCTGCGCAAGGTGCTCATCAACCTGGTGCAGAACGCGGTGGAGGCCATGCCGGCGGGCCGTCTGGGCCGGGTGGACGTGTTCGCGGAAGGCGGCAATGGCAGCGCCTTCATCATCCGCGTGTCCGACAATGGCATGGGCATCCCGGAGGCGATGCAGGAGCGCATCTTCGAGCCGCTCTTCACGACGAAGCCCGCGGGCACGGGCCTGGGACTGTCAGTCGTGGCCAGCACGGTGCGGCAGCACGGCGGCACCCTGCGCGTGGAGAGCCGGGAAGGGGAGGGCAGCGTCTTCACCCTCTGCCTCCCGGCGGGTTGCCCCGCCGCCGAGGTCGCCCTCTAGCTCCAGGACACCTCGTACTCGCCGTCCAGCAGGCCCGTGGCACGCCCGCGGATGTGCGTGTCGCGGGCGCCAATGGCGGCCAGCGCCGCGCGCAGCACGCCCTCATGGTAGCTGTGCGGCATGAAGTCGCGGAACATGTTGAGGCGGCCCTGGCGCTCGCCCACCCACTCCACGTCGCGCTCGCCGTAGCTGACGGCGGTGCTGTAGCCGGACGGCAGGTTGCTGACGAGCCGGCGCGGGCAGCCACCGGACAATGCCAGGAAGCTGCGCCCCACCACGGTGCTCAGGAAGTCCTGCGCGGACCGGGCGCCAATGGTCCGCATGGCCGCCTCGAAGCCGCCCAGCCGCGGCGCCAGCAACCCCGCGGCGCTGAAGGACAGCCGCAGGAAGCTGGTGATGGGGTACAGGAAGAAGGGCACGAAGGCGCGCTCGCGCGAGGCCGCCAGGCACCGCGCCGCGGCGGCTTCCCCCACCTCCATCCGGACCACGTCCAGCGCCCCCAGGAAGAACATGCCCCGGGCGCGGTCCTTCTCCTCCGCGCGGCTCAGCCGCCGAGCCAGCTCCGTCAAAGGTTCAGGCGTTCCCCGCGCGACCTCAAACGCAATCATGGCCACCCCTGCGCTGGGAGGCGGCACTCGACGCGCGCGCCCCTCCTCGTGTGGCTACGAAAGTGAGGGAAACCGAGAAAGTGTGAAAGCCCGCACGGCTGCAACCCCGGGGCAGGGGGAGCGCCATTGGTGAACAGAGTGGGGGCTGCGTCAGAGGGAGCGCCGGGCTTCAGATGCCAGGAGGCGTGGCCGCGGGCGGTGTGACCTGAACATCAATTCACGGCGGTTGGCCGACGCTCCAACCGCCGCGTTTTGAACGCTCAGGCCTGGAAGGCTTCGCGAACCCCGTCGCGACGCAAGGTGAAGAGCATCCACACGGCCACCGGGACGCCAATGACGCAGCCGGGAGACAGGATGTAGAGCGCGGTGATGCCGCCCACCGTGGCCAGTCCGTAGCCCTTCAGGTTGAGCGCGCTGATGGCGCCCCAGGCGGACAGCACCCCGCAGAGGATGCCCACCAGGAGCATCAGCGCCAGCGTGGGCGACAGTTCCAGCGTGGACGCCTCCGCGCCCGCGGGGACGAAGGGCGAGGTCACCTTCAGCGCCGCCAGCACGAAGCCCGCGATGTTGTAGATGACGTTCAGCACGCCCACGCACAGCAGGAAGAAGGCGGGCGGACGGATGATGTTGAGGACCTTGCTACGCGGGTCGCTTGGGGGCAGGTGGATTCCAGGACCACTCATGAACGGGCTCTCAGTGCGCTCACGATCATCCGCGTCGCCGGGGACTTGTTGAGCGTGTAGAAGTGGATGCCAGGCACGCCGCGCGACAGCAACTCCATGCACTGCACCGTCGCATGGGCCACGCCGAGCTGGGCCATGGCCTCCGGGTTGTCCTTCACCCGCTCGAGCTGCAACGCCAGGCGCATGGGCACGGTGGCTCCGCACAGGCGCGTGAATCGTTGAATCTGCTCGTAGTTGGTGATGGGCATGATGCCGGGGACGATGGGGACGTTGATGCCCGCGCGGCGCGCCCGCTCCACGAAGTCGAAGTAGAACGCGTTGTCGAAGAAGAGCTGCGTCACCACGAAGTCCAGGCCGGCATCCACCTTGGCCTTGAGATGACGCAGGTCGTCGTCACGGGAGGGCGTCTCCACGTGGCCCTCCGGATAGCACGCTCCCCCGAGGCAGAAGTTGAAATCCTCTTCTCGGATGAATCGCACCATCTCCGACGCGTAGCGGAAACCCCCGGGCGCGGGCTCGAAGACCGTCTGGCCCTTGGGTGGGTCTCCGCGCAGCACCAGGACGTTGTCCACCTTCGCGGCCGACAGGCGCTCCAGCACGGTGCGCAGCTCCGCCGGGGAGTGCCCCCCGCATGTCAGGTGCGCCATCGCCTCGATACCCGCCTCCTGCTTGATGCGCAGCACCAACTCCACCGTCTTCGCCCGAGTGCTGCCTCCCGCGCCTTCCGTCACGGAGACGAAACCCGGCTGCAGGGTCGCCAGGTCTTCCAGCGCCTTGAGCAGGTTCGCCTCGCCCTCGTCCGTCCGGGGCGGGAAGAACTCGAAGGAGAAGCACGGGTCGGAAGGATTCAACCGATTACGAATCTTCATGTCGCCCCCAGTGTAGACGCTCCGCGTCGTCCTTGATCGGGCAAGTCTCGCGGCTATAGTCCGCGCCGTTTTCCACACCCCTCCAGGAGAATGAAGATGGCCCGGCAAACGCCCCTCAACGCGGCACACCGCAAGCTGGGGGCCCGGATGGTCGACTTCGCTGGCTGGGACATGCCCGTCCAGTACAGCTCCGTCATCGGCGAGCATGAGGCCGTGCGCACCGGCGTCGGCCTGTTCGACGTCTCCCACATGGGCGAGGTGGAGTTCTCCGGTCCCGGCGCCCTGGACACGGTCAACGCGCTCATCTCCAACGACCTGGCCCGCGTCGCGGACGGGCAGGCGGTGTATGCGGGCTTGCTCGACGAGCGAGGCACCTTCGTGGACGACGTGGTCGCCTACCGCTTCAGCCCCGAGCGCATCTTCATCTGCGTCAACTCCAGCAACCGCGAGAAGGACGTCGCGTGGATGAAGGCGCACGCCAAGGGTGTGGCACCCGTGGACCGGAGCGACGACTACGCGCAGATTGCCGTGCAGGGCCCCAAGGCCACCGGCCTGGTCCAGCGCCTGACGAAGACGGACCTGTCGAAGATTGGCACCTACCGCTTCGCCGAGGGCGAGGTCGCCGGGGCGAAGTGCCTCATCTCCCGCACCGGCTACACCGGCGAGGACGGCTTCGAGCTGTACAGCGCGGCCGGGGACGCAGTGGCGCTGTGGGACGCGCTGCTCACCGAGGGCCAGCAGGACGGCGTGAAGCCGTGTGGCCTGGGCGCCCGTGACAGCCTCCGCACGGAGATGAAGTACGCGCTCTACGGCAACGACATCGATGACCAGCACACCGCGCTGGAGGCCGGGCTGGGGTGGATCGTCAAGCTCGACAAGGCGGCCTTCATTGGCAAGGAAGCGCTGGTGGCGCAGAAGGCCGCGGGCGTGAAGCGCAAGCTGGTGGGCTTCGAGCTGACCGGCAGCGGCATTCCGCGCCACGGCTACGCCATCCTCAAGGACGGCGCGCCGGTGGGGGAGGTGACCAGCGGCACCATGGGCCCCACCGTGAAGAAGGCCATTGGCATCGGCTACGTGCCCACCGAGCTGTCCACAGAGGGCTCCACCTTCGACGTGGACATCCGCGGCCGCGCGGTGCCCGCAGTGGTGGTGAAGACCCCGTTCCACAAGAAGCCCTGAATCATTCCCGTTCCAACCAGGAGCAACGACATGGCCGACAACATCCCCGGCGACCTGAAGTACACCCGTGAGCACGAGTGGGCCCGCGTCCAGGGCACCTCGGTGGTGGTGGGCGTCACGCAGCACGCGCAGGAGTCCCTGGGCGACGTGGTCTACGTGGAGCTGCCCAAGGTGGGCTCCACGGTGACGGAGGGCAAGCAGTTCGGCGTCATCGAGTCCACCAAGGCGGTGTCGGAGCTGTACTCGCCGCTGACGGGCAAGGTGGTGAAGGTGAACGACGGGCTGTCGGACAACCCCTCCACCGTGAACACCGACCCCTACGGTGCGGGCTGGATTGTGGAAATCGAGCCCTCGGACCCCAAGCAGGTGGACGGACTCATGGACGCCGCCGCGTACACCGCCCTGCTCCAGAACAGCTGAGAGTGAAGGGCCGGGGACTGGTTGTTAGGGACGGTCCTCGACTTCTCGACGCACGACTCGCCTGCGAGCTACAAAGCCATGTCCTTGAACTGGAAGTATCAGGAGCCGTTTGCCGGCCGTCACAATGGTCCGGATGACACCGAGCTGAAGCAGCTGCTGTCCGCGCTGGGCGTGGACTCGCTCGATGCTTTCATCGACCAGGCCGTCCCGCCCGCCATCCGCGCCAAGGAGCCGCTGAAGCTCGCGACCGCGCGCGGCGAGCACGAACTGCTGGCGGCCTTGGAGTCCATCGCCGCGAAGAACCAGGTGTTCCGGTCCTTCATCGGCATGGGCTACCACGACACGCACACGCCGAACGTCATCCTCCGCAACGTCTTCCAGAACCCGGGCTGGTACACCCAGTACACGCCCTATCAGGCGGAGATTGCGCAGGGCCGGCTGGAGGCGCTGCTCAACTTCCAGACGCTGGTCATGGACCTGACGGGTCTGGAGGTGGCCAACGCCTCGCTGCTGGATGAAGGCACCGCCGCCGCCGAGGCAATGGCTCTGGCCCTGGCCGTGCACCAGAAGGGCGAGGAGTCCGGCGCGGCCTTCTTCGTCTCCGACGGCTGCCACCCGCAGACGGTGGAGGTGGTGCGCACCCGCGCCCAGCCGCTGGGCGTGGAGGTGGTGGTGGGCGACCACCGCACGGTGGATTTGAGCTCGAAGAAGTTCGTGGGCGCGCTGGTGCAGTACCCGACCACCGACGGCGCGGTGCATGACTACCGGGCCTTCGGCGAGCAGGTGCACGCCGCGGGCGGCCTGTTCGTGGTGGCCGCGGACCTGCTCAGCCTGACGCTGCTGACGCCGCCGGGGGAGTTCGGCGCGGACGTGGCGGTGGGCAGCGCCCAGCGCTTCGGCGTGCCCATGGGCTACGGCGGCCCGCACGCGGGCTACTTCGCCACGAAGAACGCGTACACCCGCGTCATGCCCGGCCGCATCATCGGCGTGTCCGAGGACGCGCAGGGACGCCGCGCGCTGCGCATGGCGCTCCAGACGCGTGAGCAGCACATCCGCCGCGAGAAGGCGACGAGCAACATCTGCACCGCGCAGGTGCTGCTGGCCGTCATCGCCAGCATGTACGCCGTCTACCACGGCCCCTCCGGGCTGAAGGCCATCGCCGAGCGCGTGCACGGCCTGACGGTGCTGCTGGCGCGCGGGCTGGCGAAGCTGGGTCTCAAGCTGAAGAACGACCAGTACTTCGACACGCTGCGCGTGGAGCTGTCGGCCGCGCATGTGCGCGCGGTGCTGGGGGCCGCCGAGGCGGCGCGGATGAACTTCCGCCGCATCGACGAGAAGACGCTGGGCGTGTCCCTGGATGAGACGACGCGGCCCGCGGACGTGGAGGACATCCTGGCGGCCTTCGCCACCGGTACCGGCAAGTCCTCCGCGCCGGTGTTGGCGGACCTGGTGGGGGACGGCGTGGAGAGCGCCGTGTCGCAGGCGCTGCGCCGCTCGAGCGCGTACCTCACGCACCCGGTCTTCAACAGCTACCACTCCGAGACGGAGATGCTGCGCTACATCCGGCGGCTCGAGGCGAAGGACCTGTCCCTCACGCACTCGATGATTCCGCTGGGCAGCTGCACCATGAAGCTCAACGCCACCGCGGAGATGATTCCGGTGACGTGGCCCCAGTTCGGGCGGCTGCACCCGTTCGCGCCCACCTCGCAGGCGGCTGGCTACAAGGTCATCTTCGAGCAGCTGGAGCAGATGCTCACGCAGGTGACGGGCTTCGCGGGTTGCTCGCTCCAGCCCAACGCCGGAAGCCAGGGGGAGTACGCGGGCCTGCTCGTCATCCGCGCGTACCACCAGAGCCGCGGCCAGGGGCACCGGGACGTGTGCTTGATTCCGTCCTCCGCGCACGGCACCAACCCGGCTTCGGCGGTGATGGCCGGCTACAAGGTCGTCGTCACCAAGTGCGATGAGAACGGCAACATCGACCTGGATGACCTGCGCGCGAAGGCGGAGGCGCACAAGGACGCGCTCGCCGCGCTGATGGTGACCTACCCGTCCACCCACGGCGTGTTCGAGGAGGAGATTCGCGAAATCTGCGCCATCGTCCACGAGCGCGGCGGCCAGGTGTACATGGACGGCGCCAACCTCAACGCGCAGGTGGGCCTCACCTCGCCCGGGTTGGTGGGCGCGGACGTGTGCCATATCAATCTGCACAAGACGTTCTGCATCCCGCACGGCGGCGGCGGCCCGGGCATGGGCCCCATCTGCGTGGCCAGCCACCTGGTGAAGTTCCTGCCGGGGCACCCCGTCATCCAGACGGGCGGCTCGGAGGCCATTGGCGCCATCTCCGCGGCGCCGTGGGGCAGCGCGAGCATCCTGCTCATCTCGTGGATGTACATCGCGATGATGGGCGGCGAGGGCCTCACCCAGGCCACCAAGCTGGCCATCCTCAACGCCAACTACGTCGCCGAGCGGCTCAACGCCCACTACCCGGTACTGTACCGGGGCAAGCGCGGCAAGGTGGCGCACGAGTGCATCGTCGACCTGCGCCCGCTCAAGAAGACGGCGGGCGTGGAGGTGGAGGACGTGGCCAAGCGGCTCATGGACTACGGCTTCCACGCGCCCACCGTGTCCTTCCCGGTGGCGGGCACGCTCATGATTGAACCGACGGAGAGCGAGTCCAAGGCGGAGCTGGACCGTTTCTGCGACGCGATGATCGCCATCCGTCAGGAGATTCGGGACATCGAGGAGGGCCGCATGCCCAAGGACAACAACGTCCTCAAGCACGCTCCGCACACCGCGCGTGTCGTCGCCGCGCCGGAGTGGAACCGTCCCTACTCGCGCGAGCAGGCCGTGTTCCCCACACCGTGGGTCCGCGACAACAAGTTCTGGCCCTCCGTGGGCCGGCTCAACAGCGTGCTCGGTGACCGGAAGCTGGTCTGCTCGTGCCCGCCCATCGAGGACTACATGACGCCGGAGCCGAAGGCCGCCACGGCCTGACGCATCCCGCGCATCGGCTGATGCCATGGGCCGCCTCCCTTGTCGGGGAGGCGGCCATCGTCTTTACGCGGGCATGTCCAGTGCGGCCCGGTCCGGCTCCACGTGGACCACCACGTCCACCACCTGCGGATAGGCGCCTTGCAGCGTGCGCTCCACGCGGTCCGCTACCTCATGGGCCTGCGCGGTGGTGAGCTGCGGGTCCACCTCGATTTTGAGGTCCACGTAGACGCTCTCCTCCATGCCGCGGCTGCGCACGTCGCGGCAGGACCGCACGCCCGGCACTGCCAGCGTGTGCCGCTTCACCTCGTCGGGGTCCAGGCGCGCCGTGTCGGAGAGGATGCCCACCGCCTGCCGGACGATGCCGTAGGCCACCCAGGCCACGAACACCATCACCGCCAGCGCAATCAGCCCATCCGCGCGCGGGTAGCCCAGCCACACCAGCAGCAGGGAGCTCAGCACCGCGAGGGTGACGTAGACGTCGGACATCGTGTGGCTCGCGTCCGCCAGCAGCAGGGAGCTCTTGTACTTGCGCCCGTAGTACCGCTCCACCCGCGTCACCACCATGTTCACCACCAGGGTGAAGGCCATGACGGCCGCCATGGTACCCGTCACCTGCGGGTGCTTGTCGTTGAGCACGGAGTCGAGCGCCATGCGCCCCAGCTCCAGCATGCCCACGCCAATCATCGCGCCAATGCCCAGCGACGCGAGCGCCTCGAACTTGCCGTGGCCGTAGGGGTGGTCCTCGTCCGCCGGGCGTGACGCCACGCCCATGGCCACCAGCCCCAGCACGTTGGAGCCGCCGTCGATGAACGAGTGCAGCCCGTCCGCCGTTACCGCCGCGGACTGGCTGAGCATTCCGAAGATCAGCTTGGCGCTGGCCACCACCCAGTTGGCCACGAGGATGCCCAGCAGCACTCTGCGGACCTTCCGGTTCCGCTCCTGCTGCGCGAGGTTTCTGTCGGTGAGCGTCGTTGCTTCCACGGGGCCGCACGGTACTTCAGTGCGTGCTCAGTTGGGCTGGCGGAACAGCCGCATCTTCGGGCCGCCGCCCATCTCCATGAAGAAGCCGAACTGGAACTTCACCTTGGCGTCGTCCGAAAGCAGGCCGGGCGGCGGGTTGGGGAAGGGCTGCGCGCGTTTGAAGGACGACACTGCCTCGAAGTCGAGGAAGTCGAGCCCGCTGCTCTTCTCCACCTGGATGTCCGTCACCTGGCCGCGCTCGTCGAGCGTGATTTGCAGCAGCGTGTACCGGTCTCTCCCCGTGTAGATGCCACCGGTGGGGTCTCTCCGGCGCAGCTGCTCGTTGGGGTTCCAGTGCATGCCCACGCTCTGCTTCACGCGGTTGAAGAAGCTGGCGTACTTCCACTCACGCGTGTTGAGGAGGGTGCCATCGCCTTCCTCTGCGTCCTGCAGGTGGTCGTTGGGCGCGGCGCCCAGGACCTTGTCCATGACGGCGCGCGACGGCGTCAGCGACGCCAGCCCCGGAGCGCCCGCGCGGCCCGTGGAGCCGGCTTCCTCGCCGCCGGTGCCGGGCTGGATGTTGAGGCGCTTGGAGTTGCCCACCACCTCGTCGCTCTCGTTCTGGTTGTTCACCGTCATGCCCGGACCCGGCGACGTCGGGTCCGTCTTCATCGCCACCTCGTTCTTCTTTCGGGCGTCGGGAATCTCGAAGGCGGGCTTCTGGCCACCCTGGGACACGGGCCGGTCGTCGTTGCCCATGCCGTTGTTGCCGGCCATGCGCGGCGGCGTCTGCGCGTCCGTATTCTGACCTTCTTGATTCTGCGGAGCCGTCCGCTGGGGCATGGCGTTCCGGTAGAAGGGCGTCTGCTCCCGAGCGCGCGTCTCCTTGTTCACGCGGTTGTTGCTCTCCGCGAGGTACTTCGCGTTCGGGTCCACCTCGTCATTGCCGGGCGCGACGTCCACCACCTGCCCCTTGGGCGTCTCGTCGGGCTTCTTCTCTTCCGGCTTCTTGTCCTGGGCCTTGGGACGCTCGGACGCCTGGGACTTCGTCTGGGGGGAGGCCTTTCCGCGGTTCTGCGCCCATTGGTCGGCGGTGAGCGGACGTACGGCCACGGAGGTGGGCCGCGTCACCGGCTTGCGTGCCTTCCCGTCGCCCTGGAACGAACTCGTCAGCAGCAGGGTTCCCACGTAGACGGCATGGAGGAGCAGGGCGAGCGCAATCGCCGCGGCGAAACGCCCCGCGGACGACCCCTGCCGCCTCCGGCGGCGCCAATTTGTGGGAGAACCCGTGCTCACGGCGGGATGATAAACCTCCGAACGGGCGGACTAGTCCCGTCGCGTTCGCGGCTGAACAGGTGAAAGGTCGGGGCGATTCGCGGGCCGCGCACGGGTTTGAAGGATAACCCCTCCCAGCCTCAATAGATGGGGGCCACCTCGGCACCGTTGAAGTAGTGACGGAGGATGTCCTGGTAGCGCTGCCCGGCCTCCGCCCGGCCAATGGCGCCCGTCTGGCACATTCCTACGCCGTGCCCCCAGCCGCCGCCACGGAAAAGCCAGCCGGTGAGCCGGCCCCCGGCGTCCCGTTCGGCCTCCACCACCGCCATGCTGCTGTTGAGCATGCCGAACAGGCGGCGGATGTTGAGCTCGCCGCGCACCTGGGTGGCCCCCTTGTCGCCGGACACTGTCAGCACGGCCGCGCGGCCGGAGACGCCCCGGTCCGTCAGCGCCAGGGCCTGGACGCGCCCCACGCCCAGCCGCTTCAGGCGGGTGTCCACCTGCTCGGCCGTGAAGCGCTTCTCCCACCGGAACTTGCTGGGCTGCGCGAAGCTGGACAGCCGGCAGGCCGCCGGGAGGTTGGCGGTCGTCAGCCAGCGCTCCAGGCTGGCGGGCAGGGGATGGGCGCCCACGGGGCCGATGACGTCCGGGCGGCCACGCAGGCTGGGGTCCGGAGGCCCGCCCCACACCACGTCGTTGTCCTCGGTGTGGCCGCCGCAGACGGCGCTGTAGACGGAGTCCACCAGGCGGCCGTCCTCACTGAAGAGGCCCTCGCCCCGGGTGGCCTCCACCGCGGCGGTGGTGCTGGCGGCCTCACCGGTACGGCCCCGGTAGACGGCGCAGTGTTGCTCCGAGCACAGGAGGTAGGGGTCCGCCAGGTGCTTGATGCCCACCTTCGCCAGCACCTCGCCGCGCGCGGTGACGGCCTGGGCCTTGAGCGCCTCCGAGTGGGCGCGGGCGAAGATTTCCGCGGGGACCAGGCCCTTGAGCAGGTCCTCCAGGGGAACGACGTTCACCACCGCCAGCCGGCCCGAACGGTCCACGACGAGCTGGAGCGCGCCCCGGAAGGTGCGGTCCTCGAAGCCGTGGAAGTCGTAGCCCACGCCGTATTCGACCTGGCGCACGTCGAAGCCCGCGCCGTCGGGCGTCTCCGCGTCCAGCCGGTCCTGGGCCAATCCCACGACGACGCCCGCCTCGTCGCGCACCTCCAGGATGGCCTTGGAGGGCGTGCGCACTTCTTCAAAGAGCGTTGTCTGGACGCCGTGGCTGCGCAGCAACTCTGCCTGCTTGTGGCCGGCGGCCTCGGGCGTGAGGACCTCGTCCACCAGCAGCAGGGTGCGCCGGTTGTCGATGACCTTGCCGGCGATGCCGTAGACGGAGCCCAGGACCTGGGCTCGGACCGCGAGCCCCTTCTCACGCCATGACTCCAGCGCCGCCTGGAGTCCCGCGCGGTCGGCCATGCGGAACTCCGCCAGTTGCACGCGCGCGGACAGCACCGCCGGGCTCCCCTGCGTCACCCGGACCGTCCAGCGCGTGCCCGCGGCCGCGTCGAGCATCTTCTCGTCGGGCCCTCCGAAGCGCAGGCGCATCCGGCCGCGCGGAGAGAAGGTGACCTCGTTCCGGCCCTCCATCAGGCGCACGGGTACGCGAGGCTCACCCCCACGGAAGTCCAGGCGCTTGAGGTCTCCCGGCGTGGGAATCCCCTGCGCCAGCGGGTCCTCTGGCGGCGGTGGCTCCGTGCCCATTGACGGTGCCTCGTGGCCGTCGGGCGCGGTAACTGGTGCGCTGTCGGTCGCGCCAGACGACGCTCCGGGCGTGCCCAAGGTTTCCGGTCCAGGAGCCGATGCGTCCGTGCCGGTAGCGCCCGCTTCGCTGTCCTGTGGGTTCGACGTGGCCTCGGAAGATGACACGACGGCCGGCCCGGTCGCGGATGCACGGGGACTGTCAGCCGCGGGTTTCGAGGCCACGCAGGCGGAGAGCAGGACGGCGGCGAGGAGCTGTGTGACGGCGTGGCGCACGGGGGGCGACACCGTACAGTCGCACCTCCAGGCTGTCACGGACCGTTCGTCGTGCGCCCGCCGGGCAGGCGGGCTGGTACGTGTCGGGACTCGAGGGGATGAATAGCGCACAGGGCTTCCGGCGTTGCCCCTGCTCATGAAAATCCGCCACGGCAACTGCCTGAAGCTGATGTTCCTGGCTGCGAGCCTGCTCCTGCTGAGCTCGGTGGCCTGCTCGGGCTCCGACAGTGGAGGGACGCCTGAGCCCGTTCAGAGGCTGACCCCTCGCCCCGTGCCCACACCCGCGCCTGGGCCGGCGGAGTCGCCCACGCCCACTCAAACCTTCGCCACGCGTCCGCCCGTCGGCGTGCAGGCGGTGGCGGGGACTCCGGTGGCCGCGCTGCCGGACCACACGGACCACGTGAACATCGAGGACCCTTCGCCCCAACCGGCCGTCAACGCCACGGCGATGGCCGTCGCCGCCGAGGCGCCCGTCTATACCCGTGAGTGGGTGGTGAGCACGTCGGGCAACGACGCCGGGGACGGCAGCGCCGCGCAGCCGCTGCGCACGCTCAACAAGGCCATCGGCGTGGCCAGCCCGGGTGAGCTCATCCGAGTCCTGCCCGGCACCTACGCGGAGCGCGTCATCATCGGTGACAACGCGAAGCCGGGCACGGCCGACGCGAAAATCACGCTCCAGGGCGAGGGCAGCCCGCGCATCGTCCTGGGCCCCGGCGAGCACGGGCTGATGCAGGTGCGCCAGCCGCATTGGATCATCGACGGCTTCGAAATCGATATGGAGGGCCAGACGCCCTTCGCCGTCACATTCGAGGGCGACGTGACGGGCTCCATGCTCGTCAACTCGGACCTGCACGGTGGTACGGGCGGCGGCGCGGTGACGACGTTCAACAACGCCACCGGGGCCATCATCGAGAACAACCACATCTACGACTTCGTGAAGACCACCGACAACGAGGACTCGCACGGTGTCGTGGTGCAGCCCACGTCGCGCGACGTCACCGTGCGCAACAACGACATCCACGACAACTCGGGTGACTCCGTGCAGTGCCTGGGGCCCGAGGGCTTCAGCAACCTGCCGCCCGCGGAGAACCTGCTGGTGGAGAACAACCACTTCTACGGCAACCGCGAGAACGCCGTGGACATCAAGACGTGCTACGGGGTGACCATCCGCAACAACCGGATGCACCGCTTCCTCCCGACCTCCACGGCGCGGGGTGATGTCGTCGTCATCCACTACTCCGCGAGCAACGTGCTGGTGGAGGACAACGAAATCTACGACGGCGCGAAGGGCATCGCGGTGGGCGGCACCCGTGAAGGCGCCGTGCCCACCGGCGTCGTCATCCGCCGCAATCGCGTGTACGACATGACCGAGGCCGGAGGCGGGGAGGGCACGGGCATCCGCCTGGAGAACTCGGCGGGCACCACAGTGGTGAACAACACCGTCACCCGCGCGGTCACGGCGCTCATCATCGGCCATGGCACCGGTGGCCCCACCCAGTCCCCGGTGGTGCAGAACAACATCTTCGCGGACGCCCCCATCGCGGTGAACATGGGGCCGATGGCCCCGGGGATGAAGATGGGCAACAACCTCTTCCCAGCAGGCGCCCAGTTCAAGAAGGACGGCAAGCCCGTGGACCTCACGGCCTACCAGTCCACCTCGGGGGACACCACCTCACGCCTCGGCTCGGCAGACCTCGGGGCGGCGTTCGCGCCGGGGCCCATGGCGCTGGACTCGGGCGTCGACATCGGCATCCCGTTCTGCGGCGGGGGGCCGGACATCGGCGCGGTGGAGCTGGGCTGCTGACCTGTCCACTCAGCCCTGAAAAGGACAAGGCCCGATGCGGAGTGACTTCCGCACCGGGCCTTGTGTCTTTGAGGCGCCACCCGGATTCGAACCGGGGAATGAAGGTTTTGCAGACCTTTGCCTTACCACTTGGCTATGGCGCCGAGAGGATGGGGTCGGCTTTATACGCAGCCCGCCACCGTGCGGTCAAGGATGCAACAGCTGCCTGCTGTGCATGCGTCCCATTACCATGCCGTTACCAGAAGGTTCCACCCCGGGTGCGCGTGCGTACGGGCACCCGAAAGGACGAGGTGCTCGAAAGATGCTTCACGGCCAAGGGCTGTACCTGGAAGAGCATGACGCGTTTCGTCGCACCGTACGTGCGGTGGTGGAGAAGGAGATTCTCCCCTTCGTGAAGGAGTGGGAGGCCCGGGAGGCGTTCCCCCGGGAGCTCTTCACCCGCTTTGGCGAGCTGGGCTTCCTCGGCCTGAAGTATCCGGTGGAGTACGGGGGCTCGGCGGCGGGGGAGCTGTATGAGGCGGTGTTGCTGGAGGAGCTGGGGCGCTGTGGCTCGGGCGGTGTGTCCGCGGGGCTGGGGGCCCAGTTCACCATCTCCACGGGGCCCATCCATCAGTTCGGCACGGACGCGCAGAAGCTCCGCTGGCTGGCCCCCGCCATCCGGGGCGAGAAGATTGGCGCGCTGGGCATCACCGAACCGGACGCGGGCTCGGACGTGGCGGGGCTGCGCACCACCGCTCGGCGCGAGGGCGACAGCTACGTCCTCAACGGCTCCAAGACGTACATCACCAACGGTGTGCGCGCGGACTTCGTGGTGCTGGCGGTGAAGACGGATCCGTCCGCGGGTCACAAGGGCCTGTCCATGGTGGTGGTGGAGAAGGGCACGCCAGGCTTCTCCGTGGGACGCAAGCTGGACAAGCTCGGCTGGCGCGCCTCAGACACCGCGGAGCTGTTCTTCGAGGACTGCCGCGTGCCCGCGGAGAACCTGCTCGGCGTGGAAGGGCAGGGCTTCGCGCAGATCATGGGCAACTTCCAGTGGGAGCGCCTGTCGCTCGCGCTGGGGGCGGTGGGGGCCATGGAGGACATGCTGGAGACGGTGCTGGCGCAGGTGAAGTCACGGCGTGCCTTCGGCCAGTCGCTCCACCAGTTCCAGGTGGTGCGCCACAAGCTGGCGGAGCTCTTCACCGCGCGCGAGTCGGCGCGCCAGCTCACCTACCACGCGCTGCGCCTGCACGTGGCCGGTGAGTGGGCGGTGGCGCAGACGTCCATGGCGAAGAAGGTGGCCACCGAGACGTGCTGCCGCGTGGCGGATGAGTGTCTCCAACTCCATGGCGGCGCGGGCTACATGATGGAGTACGACATCCAGCGCCACTGGCGTGACGCACGGCTGGGGCCCATCGGCGGTGGCACCAGCGAGGTGATGAACGAAATCATCGCCAAGCAGCTCGGACTGTAGGGCGGGAGCGCGGTGCGGCACGGCGCCCCGCCTGTCACGTGGAGGGCAGGCGGGGGGGCGGCGTGGGAAGAGGCCCTTGGAGCTCTGGGTTACCCGAAGAGACCCCGCGGAGGTCACCGTGGAGCCCATCATCGTCTGTGCCGAGCTTTACATGCGTCTGGGGGACGACGAAGTGCTCGTCCTCGACTGTCGCGACGCTGCCGATTGGGAGCGTTACGACCTGCACATCCCAGGCGCCTTGCGGATGACGTCCGCGGAAATCGCCCGCGACCACCACATGCTCCCGGATGACGAACTCATCGTCTTGTGTGGCTGCTCGCCGGACGGAAGGGACGCGCGCCGTGTCTGCCGGTTGCTCCGGATGAAGGGCCGCGAGGCCGTCTGTCTCGACGGCGGACTGCTCGCGTGGGTCACAGGTGGCTTCCCCACGGAGCGGCACACCCGGGCGCCCGTCGCCGCGATTCCCCGCTGAGCACCAGGGTGGGTGCGGTGCGTCGTCAAACGGTGTTATGGAGCGGCGACATCCTCCTCTGGAGACTGGAGAAACGCCCCCATGGCCAGGCTTCGTGCGGCCCTCATCGGTGCCACTGGACTCGCCGGACAGCAATTCATCGCCGCCCTGAAGAATCACCCCTCCATCGAACTGACGGGGCTCGCGGCCTCGCCTCGCTCGGCGGGCAAGACGTATGCGGAGGCGCTGAAAACGGCGAGTGGCATGACGGCCTGGTTCGTCCCGGAGCCGCTGCCCGCCGAGCTCGCCGGCATGAAGGTGGTGGCCGGTGACGCGCTCGAGGCCAAGGATTACGACCTGGTCTTCTCCGCCGTGGAGGCGGACGTGGCACGCGAGCTGGAGCCTCGGCTGGCGAAGGACATCCCCGTCTTTTCCGCCGCCAGCGCGTTCCGATACGAAGACGACGTCCCGTTGCTGATTCCCCCCGTCAACGCCGCGCACGCGCCCCTCATCCGGGAGCAGCAGCGCCGGCGTGGCTGGAAGGGCTTCATCGTCCCCATCCCCAACTGCACGACCACCGGCCTGGCGGTGACGCTGGCGCCGCTGGTGGAGCGCTTCGGGGTGAAGGCGGTGCTGATGACCAGCCTCCAGGCCATGTCCGGCGCCGGCCGCTCGCCGGGCGTCATCGGCATGGACATCCTCGACAACGTCATCCCCTATATTCCCAAGGAGGAGCACAAGGTCGAGGTGGAGACGAAGAAGATTCTCGGCGCGCTGCGT
Organism: Myxococcus sp. CA005; assembly: GCF_006518205.1. Lineage (NCBI taxonomy): Bacteria > Pseudomonadati > Myxococcota > Myxococcia > Myxococcales > Myxococcaceae > Myxococcus > Myxococcus sp. CA005. The sequence goes on from NZ_SRLV01000046.1 coordinate 55,156, forward strand.
CCAGCGGGTGACGGCCTCACGCCGCATGACGTTCGGGTGTCCTGCACCTGCACCCGCGTGGCGGTGATGGAGGGCCACACCGAGTCCGTCTTCGTCTCATTGGACAAGAAGGCGACTGTGGCCGAAGTGACCCAGGCCCTGCGGGAGTGGAAGGGTGCCGAGCTGGCTCGGAACCTGCCGTCCGCCGCACCGCGCTGGATTGAAGTGCTGGACGATCCTTTCCGACCCCAGCCCCGTTTGGACCGGGACACGCATGGCGGTATGGCCACCACCGTCGGACGCATCCGCGAGGATGGCGTCCTGGAGAACGGCTTCAAGTACGTGCTGGTGTCGCACAACACCAAGATGGGAGCCGCGCGAGGCGCCATCCTCGTGGCCGAGCTGCTGTTGGCCCAGGGCTTGGTGGGCTGAGCCCCGCTACCGGCGAAGGGGTGGCACAGATTCAGAGTGCCATCGTCAGCTCGAACCACTACTCTGCGCGCCCACGGACGCGCCTGGTTTCAACCGAGAGGAGACTTTTCAATGGCCTACGTCGTTGCCGACCCTTGCATCAAGTGCAAGTACACCGACTGTGTCGAGGTGTGCCCAGTCAACTGCTTTTACGAGGGTGCCAACTTCCTGGTCATCCACCCGGATGAGTGTATCGACTGCGGTGCTTGCGAGCCGGTGTGCCCCACCAAGGCCATCTTCCCGGAGACGGAACTCCCGGAGCAGTGGAAGGAATACAAGGCGCTGAACGCCGACCTGTCCACCAAGTGGCCCAACATCGCGGAGAAGAAGTCCGCGCTGCCCGAGGCCGAGGAGTTCAAGTCGAAGGACGGCAAGCGCTCCCTGCTGGATCCGGCGCCGGGCTCGTAACCCACGGACCGTCGCGTGTCCCGGAAGGCCCTTTCGCCCGACGGCGAGAGGGCCTTCTCCGTTGCGGGGGACTACTCCGCGCGCAGCGAGCTCAGCTTCAACCCGAGCGATTCCAGCGCGTCGCGCAGCCGGCTCAGGTCCTCGGCCGCCACAGGGCGGTGCCGGCCCTGGATGCGCAGCGACACTTCGCGCGGGCCCGTGCGTTCGACCTCCACCGTGGCGTCCAGGTGCCCGCGCAGGCTCATGCTGAGCGCGGGCCGCTGGGACTTCACGAACACCTCGATGCGCTCGATGAGCGCCATTGCGGCCTCGGCGCGTGCGGCGGGGGTCACTTCCTCGGCCGGGGCGTGCGCGCCTCCCGCGCTCGCCGTCACCGCCGTGGCGTTCTCCGAGCCCATTGGTTCCTGAAGAGGCCTCTTCTCATCCGGAGGCGGCGGCCCGGGAGCCGGCCGTGCTTCGGGCTGGACTGGAAGGGCGGGGCGCAGGTCCTTCGACAGCTCGCGGGCGATGAGGTCGTGGAGCCGGTGTTCGGTGCGCTCCTGGCCCAGGGCTTGGGACTCGCTCCGGACGGTGCCCAGCCGCTGGACTTCGACATTCATCGCCTGCCGCTTGAGTCCCAGGCTCTCGGGGCTGGAGACAGCGCCGCGCTGGGCGGTGAGCACGGGCCCCGAGGCCCGGGCCAGCAGGGTGGGCGTGGGGCCCGTGCGCGCGGCGCTTCGGGGGTTCAGTCCCAAGCGTTGGGGCCTGGGTGGGCTGCTGCGTGCGTCCGCTTCGTCGAGCGCCTTCTTGAAGCGCTCTCCGTCGGCGGATGACTTCGTCTGTCCGGAGCCGCTGGTGGGCTCGCGACTGTCGACCTTCATGGCATCCCTCGTGCGGTGGGCGCGGGGAGCGGAGCAGGGGGCGTGCCAGCGCCCAGCATCGAGAAGCGCCTCAGCCCGTCTCCCGGAAAGCGGTACCGCCGGGTGGACGGGTGTCCAGGCGTGGGATGCGCGTCAGCGGTGCGTGCCGAAGGCGCCGGGCTGCATGGGCGCCAGTCCGGTCAGGTCGTTGACGGCCAGGGGGCACGAGGCCACGGCGGCCGGGTCCGCCAGGGAGGGCGTCTTCGTCCAGTCCCGCTCGGGGAAGATCAGCGCGTCGCGCAGCTCGATGGACGTCAGGCCCTTCTTGTACTCCCAGAAGCGGCCCCGCACGAGGACGCGGGAGCCCTTGAGCAGCTTGTTGAGGTCCGTGTACTGCGTGTCCTGCAGCTTCGCGGTGATCTCCACGCGCGGGCGCTTGGGCGCCTTGCCGAAGTTGAACTCGAAGCGCTCCGTCGTCGGCGCCTCGGGCTCCACCCACAAGAGCCGGGCCAGCATGTAGGGGGCCTCTGGCTCCTCGTCCTTCTTCAGGCGCTTCTTCTTTGGCTTCTCGAGCTTGACGTCCACCAGCTCCAGCGCGCCGAAGGCGACCTCGTGGTCCAGGTAGTTCTCGCGGAAGAGGGCCTCGGCGGTGGACGCGCCCACGGATGTGGCGCGCTGGACTTCCTGGGCGTAGCGCTCGCGCAGGGCGGGCAGGGTGACCAGGAAGCTATCCAGGGGCTGCACGCCGTTGGCGAGGAAGCGAAGCCGTCCCATGTCGATGGCCGGGTAGTAGGGCGCGAGGGCTTGCGCCGTCACCAGCCACTCCTGGGGCAGTTTCCGGTCGATGAGCACGCGCCGCACCATGGCGACGAGGAAGGCGTTGCCGGGAAAGCGCTGGTTGACGAGCTGGGTGTTGAGGGCGTTGACCAGCACCGGGTCCAGCATGAAGTTCTCATCGCGCTTGTGCAGCAGCACACCGGTTTCACCCATCAGCGTCAGCATGGCCCCGAGCACCTGGGCGCAGCCGGCATCCTGGGTCCCCTGCTTGAGCCCCTGGTTCAGCTTGGACCGGGCGAAGCGCTTGTCCAGGTCCTCCTCGCGGAAGACGGGGGCCTGACCATTGCCGAAGAACAGCTCTGGCTGGGCGGTGGCGGGCATGGCCGACAGGGCCAGGGCGAGTGCGAGCAGTCGGTTGAAGCGCATGGCGCCTTGCAGCCTAGCACGGCGCACGGACCCACCGTGTGGCCCGCCCGTGACGGCAGGCGGGCGGGGTACGGGGCGCAAACCCCGGCGTGCCACGGTGCTTTTTCCGCCTGTTGACCTCGCGGGCTTTTGTGTACCTTGCCCGCGACATGGCCTCTCCCACGGATACATCCGCGCCCGTCACCATCACTCAGATTCAGAGTGAGGCGGAGCTCATGCAGGCGCTCGCCATCCGCGAGGTGGTGTTCATCGAGGAACAGGCGGTTCCCGAAGGCATCGAGCGCGACGCCGAGGACGCGCACGCCTACCACGTCATCGCCAACCAGGGCGGCCACGCCATCGGCACGGGGCGCCTGGTGATGTTGACGCAGCCTCCGGCCAACCAGGAAGGCACGTGGGGTCAGATTGGCCGCATGGCCGTCCTCCAGGCGCACCGCAAGGCGCGCGTGGGCTCCATGTTGCTGACGTCCCTCGAGGAAGAGGCGCGTCGGCGTGGCGTCAACGGCATCATGCTGCACGCCCAGCTCTACGCGCTGGAGTTCTACAAGAAGCACGGCTACCTGCCGGTCGGCGGTGTCTTCGAGGAAGCCGGCATGGAGCACCTGGAGATGCACAAGCGCTTCTGAGGGGGCCTCAACGGCGCGGTGGCCGGGGGGCAGGCGGCTGGGCATGCTGCGGATCCTCGGGCCACGAGTGCCGGGGGTACTTGCGGCAGAGCTCCTTGCGGATGGCGGGGTAGTGCCGCTCCCAGAAACCTGCGAGGTCGGTTGTCACCTGGACCGCGCGCATGTTCGGCGCCAGCAGGTGCAGCACCAGCGGGACGCGCCCCGCGCAGACGTTGGGCCCCTGCGCCATGCCGAAGAAGTCCTGGAGTCGCGACTCGACCCAGGGCGGCTTGCCCGGCTCGTAGTGGACCTTGACGCCGCGGCCTCCGGGGAGCGTCACCCGTTCCGGCGCATGCGTGGCCAGCAACCGCTGCTGCTCGGAGGTGAGGCGTGCGTAGAGCGCGTCCAGCAGGGACACGCCTTCCAGGTCCTTGAAGCTGCGCGCGTCCGAGCAGAGCGACGCCAGCGCATCGCGCAGGAAGGTGTCGTCGATGGTGGGGAACTTCGCCTCGGGGAAGGCCCCGGCCAGCAGGGCCACGCGGGTGCGCCACTGCTCCAGGGCCTCCGGGTCCGCGAACTTGCCGGGCCCCGCGGCCAGCGCGGCTTCCACGAGCACGCGCGCCGTGGCCTCAGAGGCGGGCGCGGGCGTGCGGGTCTCCTCCAGGACGAGGTTGCCGTAGGACAGGCGGGTGAGCCGCTCCACGCGTCGGGCCTCGGCGTTCCACTGGAGGGTGTCCACCTCCTCCAGCGTGTCCGGGTAGAGGTCGAGCAGCCATTCCGGCTCCACGGCGCTGGCGAGCCGCACGACGGCGCCCTTGCCAGGCCGTCCTTCGGCGTCGGCGGCCACCATGAGGTCGGCGTCCTGGACCACGCTCACGTCTGACAGCGTGGCCGACCCTCCTCCGAACATCAGCAGCTCGGGCGCACGGGGCCGACGCCGCCGGGCGACGCGGTCGGGGTAGCCGGCGAGCACGCTGAGCATCAGCGCTTGTTCCACGTCCTCGGGCCGCTGGGGCCGGGGGCCCTGTCCACGCACCGCGCGCCGCAGCTGCTTCTGGACCCGGTCCACGGACTGCACGGCGCCGGCCTCCAGGGAGAGGGAGTGCATGCGGCCCGACGCGAAGTTCGCGCGCTCGGCTTCGCGGAAGCGCTCGAAGAGCTCCAGCAGGTCGGACGGCCCGCTGACAACGGCGGCCGGGCGTCCTCCCTGGCCCAGGTTGGCGCGGGCCTCGCGGCGGATGTCGCGTTCGCCCATGAGGGCGGCGAGCACGGCGGCTTCGGCGCCCACGCCCCGGCGCTCACCCTCGACGATGATGCGCGCCTGACGGGGGTGGACGGGGAAGCGCAGGAGCCGTTCGCCCACCTCCGTGACGGTGCCGGCGGGGTCGACCGCGCCCAGTCGGCGGAGCAGCGTCTCCGCGGCGTCCAGGGACGCGGCCGGGGGCGGCTCGAAGAAGGGGAAGGCGGCCAGGTCGGTGATGCCGGACGCGCGCAGGGAGAGGACGGTTTCGGCCAGGTCCGTGCGGCGAATCTCCGGGGCGTCCTGCTCCGGGCGGCCGTCGAAGTCGTGCTGGGTGTAGAGGCGCAGGCAGTGGCCCGCACGCGTACGGCCCGCGCGGCCCCCGCGCTGGATGGCGGAGGCGCGGCTGACCTTGGACAGCTTGAGGGTGGGCAGGCCAGACCAGGGGGAGTGGGAGGCGACGCGCGCGAGCCCGGAGTCGATGACCACCGCCACGCCGTCGATGGTGACGGACGTCTCCGCGACGTTGGTGGAGAGGATGATCTTCCGTCGCGAGCTCCGCCGCACGGCGCGGTCCTGCTCGGCGGGGGACAGGTCGCCGTGGAGGGGGAGCACGTCGGTGCCGTGGCGTTCGGCGAACTCGGCGCATGCGTCGCGTGCGCGGCGGATTTCGCCGGCGCCTGGGAGGAAGACGAGCACGTCGCCATCCACGCCTTGGGTGAAGAGCCGCTTGATGCCGGAGAGCACCTGCTGGTCCAGGTGTCGGTCATCGGGCGCGGGCAGGTACTCCACGCTCACGTCGAAGCGCCGGCCCTCGGAGCGGAGCGAGGGACACCCGCCGAGGTACGCCCGGATGGGCTCCGCCTCCAGCGTCGCGGACATGACGACGACCTTGAGGTCGGGGCGCGCCGTCTCCTGAAGGCGCCGCAGCAGGGCCAGGGAGATGTCCGCGGACAGGTGCCGTTCGTGGAACTCGTCGAGCACGACGATGCCCACGTCGCGAAGCTTCGGGTCGGAGAGCAACCGGCGGCCGAGGACGCCTTCGGTGACGAAGGACAGCCGCGTCTTCGCGCTGCGCACGTCCTCGAAGCGGACCTGGTAGCCCACGGACTCGCCCACGCGTTCGCCCAGTTCCTCGGACACGCGCTGTGCGGCGAGCCGCGTGGGAAGCCGGCGTGGCTGGAGGACGATGATTTCCTTCCCCTGACCGAGCCCGGCCTCCAGGAGCGCGCGAGGCACGCGCGTCGTCTTTCCCGCGCCAGGAGGCGCTTCCAGGACGAGCGACCGCGCGCCACGCAGCGTGGAGACGATGTCCGGCAACAGGGGATCGATGGGAAGCGCGACGTCCGCCATGGCCCGGTGTCCTTTAAGGCGTGTCCGCGTCGGGAGTCGGTGGGGCGGACTGCGAGGAAGCCTTCTTCTTTCGGATGCGAGGCACCTGAGCCGCCCCCGAGGCCGGAGGTTCGGTGGCCTCGGTCGCGGCAGGCTCCGCTGCATCGGCCTTCTTGCGACCCCGTCGCGCGCCGCGTGGCGCGGTAGAGGATGCCTCGTTACGGGCTTGCGCGGCGGCCTCGTCGGTAGTCGCGGGCCGGCTGTCGTTCGTCACCGCTCCATCCGTGGCTTGAGGGGACGCATCGCCCCCGTCGACCCGGGCCGCCTTGTCCACAGCGGCCTTGTCCGCGAGTTCCGCGCCCTCGGCAGCTGCTTCCGGCTGGGCGACAGCGCCATCGTTCGACTCAGAAGCAGTGCTCGCGGAGGCCACGCCGGTCTCTGTCGTGGAGGACAAGCCCTCGGCCTTCAGCTCGGCGCCACCCACTGGGCCCGAGTCGCCACCGTTGTCCGAGCGCTCTGCGCCAGAGTCCTGGAGCACCTCTGGGCTGGCTGCGCTGGCGGACGAGTCGCCACCCTCCGCCGCCGTGTCGCCGCGAGCGGCCGACGGTGCCACGGCAGCAGGGCTTGCGATGTCGCCACCTGAATCCAGTGCCGCGACCTCGGCGAGTTCGGCCTCGGTGGGCTCCATGGAGTCGGTCGGCTCATCGAAGCCAGCCAGCGCGTCGTCGGAGAGCGTCAGCCCCCGTCCCGCGCGGCGCTTGGGCTTGAGGTTCAGCCCGGCGGCCTCATAGACAGTGGGGGCGGGCACGAGCGCGGCTTCGGCCAGCAGTCGCGCCTGTCGAAGCGACTGCTCGAGCTTCCGGCCGAGCGACACCAGTTCCTCACGAAGGAGGGCCTCCTGTTCCAGCGTCAGGGGCGACGGCTCATGGCTAGAGCGCCACGCGGTATGGGCGGTCAGCACCTGTTCCATGACGGGCCGCACGAGTGCGAAGTCATCCCGGGCGAAGATGCGCGTCACATAAGCGCTCTTCGTGCGCCGCTCGTAGGACGTCGCGTACTCGAGGACGGCTTCGCGGGGGGCTCGCCGCAGTTGCGGGAACTTCAGGTGAGGGAAGAGGGCCTCGATGACGGGCGCGCGGCTGCTGGCGGTGAAGGTGATACCGGCGAGCAGCTTCTCCAGCACGTCCACCCACATGCCCTGCTGGTGGAACGCATACTCCTCGCGAGCCTCTTCCAACTCGGGGAGGTCCTTCACACGGTCGAGCACGCCCTCGGTGGGCGCGCGCGCGGTGCGCACCAGTTCCAGCGCGGTGGTCAGCCAGCCCTTTTCGGCGTCGAGGCCGGGCCTGCCGGTGAGCATTTCCCCCGCCGTGGCGAGGCGGGCCTCGAAGGCTTCGGCGAAGCGGATGAGCTCGTACGATTCGAGCGTGGACGACATGCGGCGGCTCCTCGGAAGGGCGGCGGGAGATAGCACACCCGGCGCCGAGCACCGAGCGGACGGGCAGGGGACTCAGCGCCCGCCGAGCAGAATCTCCAGGGCCTGGGGATGCGAGAAGTCAGGAAAGGCGACCGTGGCCCCTGCGTCGAGGAGGGCCTGCACGGAGAAGGTCCCGGTCCCCACGCCGATGCACTCGGCGCCGACGCCCTGGGCCGCATGGACGTCCTTGGGCGTATCGCCGATGACGACGACCCGGCATTCCTCCACGGGGACGCCCAGCTTTGCGGCGCCGGCCTTGGCGCCGCAGCGAATCAGCTCGGTGCGGTCCTCGTTGTCGCAGCCGAAGCCGCCGAAGTCGAACTGGTCGTAGATGCTCACGCGCTCCAACTTCACGCGGGCGCCCTCACGGACGTTGCCCGTGCCCAGTCCCACGGCGAACCCGGACCGCGACCGGGCCTCCTTCACGGCCTCGCGCATGCCCGGGAAGACGAGGTATCGCTGGTCATCCACCTTGTGGACCTCTTCGGCGAGGTGGGCGACGTAGGCGTCGATGACCGCGTCGATGGCCGCGGCCGAGTCCTCCACGCCGATGATGTGCATCGCCTTGCGGACGATGGCCCGGTCGGTCATGCCGGACATGGGGAACGAGTCGCACGCGTCCCGCCGCCCGTGCAGCTTCTCGAAAGCGGCTTCCATGGAGCGGCGCCCCGCGCCGCCAGTGGTGACCAGGGTTCCATCGATATCGAAGAGGAGGACGGTGGGACGCATGGCTCCCATCTAATGGAAGCCCCGGGCCGACGCGAGCCCGGAGTCAGGCGGACCGTGTCCCCTCAGGGCTCGACGAGCGTGAGTCCACGCTGGAGTGCCTCGCGGACGAGGGCGCGCTCCTCGATGGGGAGTCGGTCCTCCAGCGCCTGCCGGGCCTGCTGCCCGCCCAGGCGCCCGAGCGCCACGGCCACGGCTTCCCGGACCTGTGATTCCGGGTCCTGCAGCCGGGAGATGAGCGTGGGGATGGCGTCCAGCCCCAGGCACTGGCGCAGGGCGTCCGCTGCGCTCGCACGCACCACGGCCGGGGCCTTCGCGTCCTCGAGCACGTCGCGGATGGTCACCGCGCCGCCTGATGGATCCACCAGCGCCAGGGAGGACACGGCGAGCGTCCGCCGCGCGGTAGGGGTGCCCTTGTCCACGACGAGCGCCGACAGGACAGGCGCCGCTCCCGGTCCCAGGCGCTTCCATGCGTCATCTGATGGGGCGCCAGTCCGCGTCGTTGCATCGAGGAGCGCGACCACCTGGGCATGGACGTCGGCGCCAGGCGAAGGCGCGCTGGTGACGAGGGCAGGCTCCGAACTGGCGGAAGCACTCATACGGGCCAGTCCTCCGGACCCCGCGAGCAAGAAGCCTCCGAGCACCACGGGGCGCCAGGCGAGATGGCGGAGGGACCACGAGGAACCGGCGCCAGGACGTGGGGGGAGGGTGGTCGCCATGAGGGCTTCCCGGACAGAAGAGGGACGTTTCCAATTTATACGTCATTGGTGCCGCGACGGGATGCGAAGCCCGTTATGGTCGGCGCGTCATGGCCGGACGGGTCCTCTTCTTTCTTCAGCACGCCACGTACGAGCCGGCCTTCCAGGCCGCCACCATGGGAATCACCGCCGCTGCCATGGGCGACGAGGTGTACTTCGTCTTCGCCTTCGATGCGCTGCGCCAGCTCGTGGGGGGCGCCTACGGCCAGCCGTCGAGTGCGCGCGAGCACGAGGAGTTCGCACGCGCGGAGTCACTCGGGGTGTTGGCGCCGCCGCACATGCTGGCGGAAGCGCGCACGCTGGGCGCCAGACTGATCGCCTGCGACACCACAGTCCGCATCTGCGGCTACGAACCGGAGTCGCTGGAGGGCACCCTGGATGAAGTGATGGGGATGGCCTCGATTTGGCGACTGACCGCGGGTGCACGGGTGCTCACCCTATAGTCGGTGGGCTTGGGCCCTACGTACGCCGCTCTTGGCCGCCCAGGTATCGCTCTGGCTGTAACGTCGCAGTGGCATCCAAACGGCGCGGAATCAGTCGGCCGATGCTGTAGCGCCCGACGGGAATGACGCGGTAACCTGTCGCCACGCCGTACCCCCTTTGGAGAACCCGGCCGCGCGGGAAGTCCCGCGTCCCCCAGTAGCAGAAGGAATTCATTGCCTATGCGCTCCAAGCTGCCCCTCCTGAGTGCACTCTCCGTCGGCGCCGTCGTCCTGGCCTGTCAGACGTACGACTTCGAGCCGGTGGAGCCGCTGGCCATCGCGCAGACGACGGTTGAGGAGGTCATCAAGGCCCGTCAGAGCAAGCCCAACATCATGTTGTTGGTGGATACCTCCGGGTCCATGACGTACCCGGTGAATCCGTCGCCTGCCTGCGACGTGGAGTTCAAAGGGAGCATAGTTCCCTGCGGTGGCGAAGCGCCGTGCAACGTCGATGTTTGCCCCACGCGTTGGACCACGCTGCAGTCGGTTGTTCCGCAGTTCCTTGAGAACAGCGGTCGTTTCGTTCGTTTCGCGCTGACGACGTATCCCGAGACGCGGGGCGGAGAGTCGATTCCGGACTTGTGTCGTGCCTCCACTGCTGGAGCCCTGCTCAAGACACTGCCCGAGCAGGAGGATGACGATTCGCTGCTGGCGCACGCCAATGAAATCAACACCCTGCTGCAGGGCATCCCCAATGGTGGTGAGGGGCGGCCTCTTGGGGGGACGCCGACCAGCGGAAGTCTGAACTTCGTGGGAGGGCTTGAGGGGCTTCAGGACCCCGACCGGGAGAACTTCGTCATCCTCCTGACGGACGGCCTGCCAAACTGCAACGCGGCGAACCCTAACAGCGGTGCGAACCCGGAGTTGTGCAAGTGCACCATCGAGGGCAACCAATGCCAGAGTGGTTACCTCAACCGTGGATGTCTGGACACCGATGCCTCCGTGACTGCTGTAAGGGAGCTTCATGAAAAGGGCATTCAGACCATCGTGATCGGCTTTGGTGCGGAGACTGCGGTGGGGGATGGGCCGGCAGTGCTGGAAGCGATGGCGCGCGCGGGCGGCTTCAAACGTACGTGTAGCGCGGAACGCCCGTGCGGCGAGGGTGACACGTGCAACCCGACCACGGGGCTGTGCAACCGCTCCTTCTTCCAGGCCGGGAATCAGGCTGAACTTGCCAGCGCTCTGGAGGAGATCAGTCTGGCGGTGAAGATCCCGGAGCCCTGCCTGATTCGGCTGGATGGTCCCCAGCGCCCGACCGACCCCAAGCTGCTCGTGGTCTACGTGGAAGGCGAGCGGACTCCATCGAGCGACAGCACCTGGACGCTGAATGACGACGGTGTGCGCTTCACGGGACAGATCTGCGAGCGCATCCTGGCCTCCACCCCGGAGGCGCCCGTGAAGATTGAAGTGCGGGCCATCCGTCAGCGCTAGTCCAGCGGTTCGCGGGGCGGCTTTACCCGGCGAGGGGCGGGGATTATAGGTCCCTCTCTCCCCGGAACGGCCGCCCCGCTCATGAAAGCCACGATCCTCTCGCGCTCCGCTTCCATCCCGTCCACTCGGCGACTTGTCGAGGTGGCGCGCGCAAGAGGGCACCGGGTGCGGGTCCTCAACCCACTCCGCGTGCAGATGCACCTCGATGGGCGCAGCGCCACGCTCTACTACGGCCGCAAGAAGCTGGCGCCCACGGACGTCGTCCTCCCCCGCATCGCCCAGTCCATCAGTAACTATGGCCTGGCCGTGGTGAATCAGTTCGGCCTGGCGCGGGTCTCGCTCGTCAACCACGCGCAGGCCATCGCGCAGTCGCGCAACAAGATGCGCTCGCTGCAACTGCTCTCGGCGCACGGCATCGACATTCCGTCGACGGTGATGGCGCGCGACGCGGCTCACCTCAAGGAGATGGTGGGCTTGCTGGGCGGCGTGCCCGTCCTCGTCAAACTGCTGCAGGGGCAGGAGAAGCACGGCGTCATGGTGTGCGAGAGCCTCCAGTCGCTGGAGGCCGCGCTCGAGGCCGTCCTGGGGCTGGGGCACAATCTCGTGATGCAGGAGTACGTGAAGAGCACGGGCATCGACGTCCGTGTGCTCGTCGTGGGTGGGCAGGCGGTGGCCGCGGTTCGTCGCCGCCCGCGCCCCGGGCGCCTGGCGCACACCCTCATCAAGGGGGCCCGGCTGGAGGCGCACGAGCTGTCACCCGCCCAGCGAGCCACCGCGGAGAAGGCCACCCGGCTCATCGGGCTCGAAGTGGCGGCGGTGGACCTGCTCGACGTGCAGGGCCAACCCAAGATCTTCGAGGTGAACAGCTCCCCCGCGCTTCCTGAGATGGAGGCGGTGACGGGCGTGGACCTGGCCTCGCTCATCATCATCCGCGCGGAAGCGCTCGTGGCGGGGGAGCCGCCCGTGTCCGTGCCGGACCTGTCGCCTCCGTCGGCCCTGCCCGCGTCATCTGAGCCTGCCCAGCTCCCTGTGGACCGGAAGGGCACGGGGCGCCGCGCTCGGACCGGCGAAGGCGGCGCGTGAAGAGAAAGACGGCCCCCGCTGTCTCAAGCGTGATACGCACCCATCGTTTCCAGGAGACGCCCATGCTTCGTCGCCAACGCCTTTCCTCCCTCGCCGCCCTGCTGGCGGCAGTGACCTGCTCCGCGCCCGTACTGGCCGCGGATGTGGATCCGGCCTCACTGTATGAGGTCTCCACCGAGGGGACCTCGACCCAGGTCAAGGCGGGGGAGAAGGGGACCTTCGTCCTCGCCATCAAGACGAAGGCGGGGGCCCATGTCTCCGACGAGGCGCCGTTGAAGCTTGAGGTGAAGGGGAGTCAGTTGACTCCGGCCAAGGAGAAGCTGGTCCTGGCGGACTCCGTGGCGAAGAAGGCCGAGGGTCAAGCCTTCGCGGACCCTCGCTTCGAGGTCCCCTTCACGACGGCCGCCGCGGGCAAGGGCTCCGTGGACGCGAAGCTCGTCTTCTTCATCTGCACGGAGAAGATCTGCGCACGTCAGCAGAAGACCTTCTCCCTTCCTGTCGAGGTCCTCTGAGTTCCCATGCGTGAGCGTTCTTCCAAGGGCGGCCGTGGTGGTGAGCGCGCAAGCGAAGAAGTCCCCCAGCGCGCCAGCCGGGGCGAGCGCGGAGGCGGCGAAGCCTCCCGTTTCGTCTACGGGGTGAATCCCGTCCTGGCGGCCCTTCGGGCCCGGCCGGACGAGGTGGAGCGCTTGTTCCTGGTGGAGGGGCAGCTCGGCGCCCGAGCGGCGGGAGAGCTGCTCAGCCGGGCTCGCGAGTTCGGCATTCGCGTGGAGAAGGTGACGCGCGAGCGCCTGGGTACGCTGGCGGAGGGCGGCGTTCACCAGGGCGTGGTGGTCGAGCTGCGCGGCTTCAAGTACGCGGAGCTGGAGGATCTCCTGGAGGCCGCGAAGGCACTGGGACAGCCTCCCCTGGTGGTCGTGCTGGACGGAATCCAGGACCCGCACAATCTGGGAGCCATCATCCGCTCCGCGGATGCGCTGGGGGCCCACGGCGTGGTGATTGCCAAGGACCGGGCGGTGCAGGTGACGGGCACCGTGGCCAAGGCGTCCGCCGGGGCCGTGGAGCACAGCCGCATCGCGCGGGTGGTGAACATCTCCCGGGCTCTGGAGGAACTGAAGGAAGCCGGCCTGTGGGTCGCCGCGGCGGACGTCGACGCCAAGGAGCCCATGTGGAGTGCCCGGCTCGACGGGCCGTTGGCGCTCGTCGTGGGGGCCGAGGGGGCAGGCGTCCGGGACGGAGTGCTCAAGCACTGCGACTTCCGCCTCCGGATTCCGATGGCGGGTCAGGTCGGTTCATTGAATGCATCCGTTTCGGCCGGCATTCTGCTATACGAGGTCGCCCGCCAGCGGGGCACCGTCTCCGGCCGGTAGCTGAAGTTTGGGATCAATCTCCTTGACTTGGGCGAACGGGAATTCTAGAAGGGCGCCCCTCTCAGGGCGGTGACGGGTGGTTGACGGAGTCGCTGGGGCGGGGTAGGGCGGCAGTCGCAGTACCGGATGAGTGCCGGTGTAGCTCAGCTGGTAGAGCAACTGATTTGTAATCAGTAGGTCGCGGGTTCAAATCCCGCCGCCGGCCAGGTTGGACGGGGCCGCGGATGAGGGCCCGGGATGTGGTAGGACAAGTGAATATCTGGAGGGATACCCAAGCGGCCAAAGGGAGCAGACTGTAAATCTGCCGGCTCTACGCCTTCGATGGTTCGAATCCATCTCCCTCCACTCGGCAATTGCGGGAATAGCTCAGTTGGTAGAGCGTCAGCCTTCCAAGCTGAATGTCGTGGGTTCGAATCCCATTTCCCGCTCCAAATGTTGTAGTCACAGCATCGCCAAGCCCTGATAGCTCAGTTGGCAGAGCGCATCCTTGGTAAGGATGAGGTCACCAGTTCAATCCTGGTTCAGGGCTCCATTTATTTTTGAGGAGTGTCATGGCCAAGGAGAAGTTCGAGCGTAACAAGCCCCACGTGAACATCGGCACGATCGGACACGTGGACCACGGCAAGACGTCGCTGACGGCCGCCATCACCAAGGTGCTGGCGAAGACGGGCGGCGCCACGTTCCTGGCGT
>NZ_SRLV01000047.1:0-68084 GCF_006518205.1 Myxococcus sp. CA005
CCCCAGTGCCCCCCCGGCCATCCATCCGAGGGCTCCCTTGGTAGGCGTGAGTGTCATCCAGCGGGCTCCGAAGGTTTCATCGCCAAGATTTTATGCTCCACATCTCCAGATTTGGGCTTGATTTCCGCTCGGCAAATGTAAATACCTGGGCCCACGGACTCATCCCGCCGCACCGACGGCGAAGAATCCGGCCTGGGAGGCACGAACAATGGACGCGAAGGGGCTACGGACGTTCCTGGAGATTCCCTACGACGAGCTCGAGGAGCGCAACCTCAAGGTCAAGGAGCAGCGCCTCAAGCACACCGCGTCGGAGAAGCTCCGTGACGAGCGCATCGAGTACCTGACGAAGGAACGCGCCATCAAGGCGGTCACCGTGTGCTTCACCGACCTCGAGGGTCGGCTGCACATGCTGGACTACGACAAGAAGTTCCTCATCAAGAGCGCCGACAACCTCACCTTCGACGGCTCCTCCATCCGGGGCTTCTCCGCGCAGCAGGAGAGTGACCTGCGGCTGAACATCGACTGGAGCGCCTTCTATTGGCTGCCCTCGGACATCTTCGGTCCGGGCAAGGTGCTGGTGTTCAGCGAGGTGCACGAGCGTGACGGCACGCAGTACCACTCCGACCTGCGTGGCAGGCTGAAGCTGCTCACCGAGTCGATGTACCAGAAAGACGGCACGGTGGTTCACGCGGCGCCTGAAATCGAGGGCTTCCTCTTCAAGGGCCGCGACGCCGAGCACCACTTCCACGAGAAGGGCCACTTCGACTTCATCTCCACCGGCGGCTACTACCACTCGCTGCCCGGTGACGTGCTGCGCACGTTCATCGACAAGGTGGCCGAGGCCCAGCGCGCCATGGGCTTCCAGAACGAGAAGGACCACCCCGAAGTGGCGCCCAGCCAGTTCGAGATCAACTTCTCGTACAGCGAAGCCCTCATCGCGGCCGACCAGATTCAGCTCTACAAGCTGCTCAGCCGCCAGGTGGCCGCGCAGTTGGACTGCACCGCCAGCTTCCTCCCGAAGCCGGTGACGGGCGTCAATGGCAACGGCATGCACATGAACCTGTCGCTGTCCAAGGGCGGGAAGAACCTCTTCCACGACCAGAA
Source organism: Myxococcus sp. CA005 (assembly GCF_006518205.1). NCBI lineage: Bacteria > Pseudomonadati > Myxococcota > Myxococcia > Myxococcales > Myxococcaceae > Myxococcus > Myxococcus sp. CA005. The sequence goes on from NZ_SRLV01000047.1 coordinate 1,105, forward strand.
CGGCCCGGACGGCCTCAGCCCCATGGGCTGGGACTTCATCGACCGCCTCCTCACCAGCGCGAATGACATCTGCCTCACGCTCAACTCCAGCGTGAACGCGTACCGCCGCCTGGACCCGCACTTCGAGGCCCCCAACCAGATCAAGGCCAGCGCCAACAACCGCGGTGCCATGGTGCGCATCCCCTTCGGAAACGAGCGCAGCGCGCGCATCGAGTGCCGCTCGGTGGCGCCGGACGCCAACCCCTACCTGGTGCTCTACACCCTGCTGCGCACCGGCCTGGAGGGCCCGCAGCCGCAGGAGGACGCGGAGGCCAAGCGCAGCCGCACCCGCTTCCTGCCGGACAACATCTTCGACGCCATCCGCATCTTCAAGGGCAGCCAGTTCGTGGCGTCCATCCTGGGTGAGGGCGTGCAGAGCAAGTTCGCCGAGCTCAAGACGACCACGGCCGAGCGCAGCCCGAAGCAGCTGGGCACCCGTGTGAAGTACTCGGAGGTCAAGTTCCACCACGAGGTCACCAACCAGTTCCTCTGGAACCAGTTCTAGGAACGGACGTCCGCACCGCCGGACTTCAGGAGCCGCCGCCCTCCCGCGACATGGGGAGGCGGCGGCTTCGTCCGTTACAGCGGCTCGCCGCGAAGCGCCGCTGACGGCTCGGAAGCCCGGGGCCGCGACAGCCGCAGCAGCACCACGCCAGCGATGAGGGTGAGTGCCATGGTGACGCCTTCACGCGGGTTGGCGCCGAAGGCCACCAACGTCAGTCCCAGCCCCAGCGTGGGCACCGCCAGCAAGGCGTGAAGCGGACGCAGCCCCCGCTCGCGCCGCCAGGCCAGCGCGGCCAGCGCAGCGGACGTGACGCCGTACTGCATCAGCACCGCGATGCTGGAGAGGGCGAACAGCTCCGACAGGTCGCCCAGGTTGACGAACAGCAGGACCAGCGCCCAGGTGACAGCCAGCGCGCGCACCGGCACGCCTCCGGCGGACATCCCGTCCAGCCCCAGCAGCGTGTGCGCGCCCGACGCCAGCGCGGACAGGTAGCGCGGCGTCGTCACCATCATCCCCAGGCAGATGCCCAGCGCGGACACGCTGGTGCCCGCCTTCACCCACCCTTCGAGCCCGGGCCCGCCCCACACGCCCGCCGCCGCGGCCAGCGGCGCGGCCTGTGAGGCCAGCTCCGGCAGCGCGGCCACGCAAGCCCATACCAGGCCCACGTACAGCAGCACCGCCACCAGCAGCGAGCCCACCGTGGCCAGCGGCACGGTGCGCGACGACGAGCGAACCTGCCCCGCAATCACCGGGACGATTTCGAAGCCCTGGTAGGCGAACATCACCGTCAACCCCGCACGCAGCCACGACACGTCCACGACCGGGCCCGCGGCCACCGCCGCGGCGGGAGGTGGCCCCGACAGCGCCAGGAAGGCCACCAGCAACGCGGCCAGCGGCAGCAGCTTGAAGACGGTGAGCGCCGTCCAGGTCCCCGCCGACACGCGGATGCCGGACGCCACCACGCCCGCCAGCGCCGTGACGAGGACGGAGGCGAGCACCGACCGCCCCAGGGCGCCCTCCAGGCCCAGGGAGGGCGCCACCGCCTGGGAGAGGCCCGCCACCACCGCGGCGGTGCTCAGGAACGCGCTGACGTAGGCCACCCACCCCACCAGGAAGGACGCCCGCTCTCCAAAGGCCGCGCGCGCGAAGAGGACGGGCCCGCCGTCCGCGTCAAAACGCCGGCCCAGCACGGCGAAGGCCAGCGCCACCGGAATCAACGCGAGCCCGGTGAGCGCGAAGGCGGCAATGGCGCTGGCACCCGGCGCCAGCGCGGCGACCTCCGCCGGGGCGAAGAAGATGCCGACGCCGACAATGCCATTGACGCCGAGCGAGAGGAGCTGGAACGGCCCCACCGGACGCGACGCGGATGCGACAGCGGGGGCGGAGGAAGGAACCGGCACGGAGGTAGTTCACTACAGCTGAGCGCCGGACACCAATGCACCGGGTGGATACCCCCGATATGGTTGTGGGCGCCGAGCGTTTCAGCCCGACATCCAGGCCGTTTGCCTGAGGCACGGCCCTGAGGAGGGTTCGATGCGGCTTCACGGTGCGCTGATGGGACTGACTCTGATGTGCGCTGGCTGCGCGACGCTGAGCCGGGGGTTCGGCGCCACGGCCAACGAGGACACGGGCGAGTACGAAACGCCGGAAGAAGAGCTGGTGTACATCGTCCCCGCCGAGGACGCGATGATGGTGGCGCGCCGCATCCTGGAAGAGCAGCGCTACGACGTCATGGAGAAGGAAGGCGGGCTGGAGATGTTCTCCTCGGCCCATGAGCCCGGAAAGAACATGCCGGGCCTGCGCACCATCGAGCGCTACTACATCAAGGGCGAGCGGCTGGGGCCGCGGCAGACCGTCGTGCGCGTCTTCCGGCTCAGCTACAACGAGATGGAGACCCAACTGGAGATTCCGCCACAGGCGGCGGGCAAGCGGGAGGCGGCCATGTTCGCCGTGCTGGATGCCCATCCCTTTGACGCCACGCGGGACGCCTTCACCTACGCGAACGGTCCCAATGGCCCCCGGGCGGTGCCCATGGAGGACCCGTTCAAGAACGCGCCGGGCATGGAGCGCATGCGAATGGTGCGCGGCGTGCGCGACCTGGACATCGAGCGGACCTTGCTGCAACGGCTGGAGATGGTGCCCGCCCTGGAACTGGTGGGCAGCAACGCGCCCGTGCCCATCCGCTCCGTGACGCCAGAAGGAGGACAGACGGAGCAGGCGCAACAGGCGCCGGAGTGTGGCACCCCGGTGGACGGCGCCGGCCCGCTGATGGCGCCAGGGCACGTGCTGCTGCTGGCGGACCCCCTGGGCACGCGGGAGTTGCCCGCGGCGGCGCTGCGGATGCTCTGTGAAGCCACGGCCCAGGGCCTGCCGGTGACGCTGGCGCTGTCGCTGCCCGCCTCCGAGCAGCCGCTGCTGGAGACCTACCTGGCGAGCCCGGGACAGTTCCAGGACCTCCAGACGATGATGAGCGAGAGCCCCTTCTGGCGCCGCACCTATCAGGACGGCCGCAGCAGCAGCGCCATGCTCTGGCTCATCGAACAGGCACGCCGGCTGCGCGCCTCTGGCAAGGACATCTCCGTGGTGGCCTTCGACGCCGAGAAGGCCCAGGGCAACGAGCGCGAGGCGGAGATGGCCCGGCACCTGCTGGCCCACCAGCAGACACGCGCCCAGGCCTGGACGCTGGTGCTCGCGGGTGGCACGCACGTGCGGACGGCGGGCGTGAACTGGGACAGCGACTATGCGCCGCTGGGAGCGCGGCTGGCCCAGGTCCTCCCGTCAGTGCGCGCGCTCGACGTGGGCTTCACGCGAGGCACGCAGTTCTCCTGCCGCTTCAACGTGTGGGACGCGGTGGAGTGCAACGTGTTCGCCATCAGTCCCACGAAGGAGGTCCGGCAGAAGCCCGACATCGCCTCCGGGGTGCGGCTCTTCCCGCAGCCGCTCGCGGAAGGCTTTCACGGCCGCCTCTACGTGGGGGCGCTGAGCGCGTCACCTCCGGCGCTCCATCGGCTGGCCCCCACCACCGCCGCCCAGACACCGCCCGCCACCTCGCCGTAGAAACGGCAAGTCCTGCCGGGGTTGGCAAGCCTTGCCGCACCGGAATGGCGCGGGCGCGGCAACATCTGCTTCACCTGCCATGGATTCCCAGGCACGGACGCCGTGCAATGGCTGGCATCCGGGTTGCTCTTCCCCTGCTCGCCACGCTCCGCCGGCCCGCATGACGCGGTGCCGCGACGAGGGCGTGAAGCCAGGAAGAGCTCCATGAAGAAGTCGCTTTCGTTCGTGTCGAAGTCCGTTGCCGCGCTCGCGATGCTCAGCACCCTGCCCGCCTTCGCGGGGACCGCGACCTACTCGGGCGCGCTCTGCACGTCGGTCTCGGGATTCCACAGCCCGACCGTCTTCCGCAGTGGCCGCCTCCTCAATTCCAACGCGAACACGCTCGAGGTCGTCTGCCCGATTCAGCGCAACGTCGCCGTGCCCTCCCTCAATGAATCACTGTCCGTCAGCGTCACCGCGCTGGACCCGCACCTGACGGAGAATGTCTGCTGCACCGCGACGGTGGCCGAGAAGGACGGCACTTCCCTGGCTTCGTCCTCCGCGTGCTCCAGCTGGGGTGCGGACACGGCCAACCACAACTCCTTCTCCATCAACCTCCCGTCGGTGTTCGCGAACATCAACGGCTACGTGAGCCTGCGCTGCGTTCTGCCGGGGCAGTACACCAGCGGCTCCAGCACGTACGCGTCCGTCCTCGCCAGCTTCGTCGTCACGGAGTAGCCACCATGCGACAGGTTCGTTGGGGACTCCTGGGTCTGGCCACGGCCGCCGTTGCCGCCGCCGGTGGGTGGAGCATGTGGGGGGCCACGCCCGAAGCCACACCGGCGCGCGCGGAAGCCGCCGAGGCCCGGCCCGGGTCCCCAGCGGACCTGACGTCGGAGGTGCGGGCATTGCGCGCGGAGTTGGAGGCGCTGCGCCGGGGACACGGGCACCTGCTGCAACGCGTGGAGTCCGTGGGGCGCCCCGCGCCGCTGCCCGGGCCCGAGGAGGCGGCAGCGCCCGAAACCCGGGCGGCAGCGCCCACCGCGCAAACCCTGGCCACGCTGGAGGTTGCTCGCGAGGAGCGGCGACAGGAGTTGGAAGCCGAGCTGCAGGCCGCCGCCCATACCGAGCCGCGTGACAGGGAATGGGCGGGACCGACGGAGGCGCTCGTCACCCGTGCGTTCAGCGGTCCGGACTTCGCGGGCTCACGTCTGACGCGCGTGGACTGCCGCACCCGGATGTGTGTGCTGGAGGTGGAGCATGACGCAGCCGAGGCACGCGCGGAATTGCTGTCATCCCTGCTGATGGTGAACGGCCTGCAGGGACAGGCGGTGATGCGGCTCGCGGACGACGGAAGCCGGCTGGCCTCGCGCATCTACCTCTCGCGTGCGGGGGAGTCTCTTCCCATGACGCTGCGACCATGAGCCACCCAGACGTGTGGAATCCGAGCCGGCGCATGTCCGGGCGGGCCCCCGGTTGCCCGGTCCAGTGTGGGCGTGACAGCATTCTCAGGCCCGACATGGCCCATTCACAGCCCAGTGCCCGCGACACGCGCCCTCTTGGGAGCGCGCCGGAATCCTCAGACTCCGGCGCCTCGTATCTCCTGGTGTTGGAGGGAGACTCGACGTCTCGGTTCGCCCTTCCCGCCGAAGGCGTGGTGCTGGTGGGCCGCGACGAACAGGCCGACCTGTGCCTGCGCGACGACAGCGTGTCACGCCGCCATGCGCGTCTGGTGTTGACGGAGGAAGGCGCGCGTCTGGTGGACCTGGGCAGCCACAACGGCACCACCCTCAACGGCCGCCCCGTGGACACCGCACAGCCCCTGCTGTCCGGTGACGTGGTGTCCTTTGGCGCGGTGGTCGCGGTGGTGCGCACGCGTGCACGCGCCGCGCCCGCGCACGCCCCGCTCCAGGCGGAACGGCTGATGGCGCGGCTGCGAGAGGAAGCGGAACGCGCCTTGCGGTATGGCCGGCCGCTCACCGCACTGGTGCTCGCGCTGCCGCAGCAGGGCTGCGTGGGACACGAAGCCGCGGAGGCCTTGCTGGCGGCGGAGGCGGGCCCCGCGGAAGCCGCGGGCTGGCTGGACAGCTCTCACCTGCTGTGGATGATGCCCGAGGTCTCCGGAGAGCCGGGCGAGGATGGCCTGGGTGAGCGCGTCGGTGCGCTGCTGGCTGCGTGTCCCCAGGGGCGCCTGGGCATCGCGACCTGTCCTTCGGACGGCTGCGACGCGGAGTCCCTGGTGGCGGCGGCGCGTGCAGCGGCCCGGACCGCGGTGTCCGGTGCGTGGGCTCCCGCGGCTGAAGGCATCACCCGCCTGACGTTGGCGGACCGCACCGTGCTGGTCGCGGACCCCGCCATGGCGCAGCTCTTCACGTTGCTGCGCAGGCTGGCGGCCAGCGAGCTGCCCGTGCTGGTGTGCGGTGAAACGGGTGTGGGCAAGGAGAACGCCGCCTTCGCCGTGCACCACTGGTCTCCGCGCTCGGACAAGCCCTTCATCGCCATCAACTGCGCGGCCCTGCCGGAGGGGCTGGTGGAGAGCGAGCTCTTCGGCCATGAGCGCGGCGCCTTCACGGGGGCCAACACCACACGCGTGGGCCTGTTGGAGAGCGCCCAGGGCGGCACCGTCTTCCTGGACGAGGTGGGCGAGCTGCCCCCCTCCGCACAGGCCAAGTTGCTGCGCGCGTTGGAGGTCCGCCGCATCACCCGCGTGGGCGACGTGCGGGAGCGCCCCATCGACTTGCGCGTGGTGGCCGCCACGCACCGGGACCTGGAAGCGGAGGTGGCTGCGGGGCGGTTCCGGGAGGACTTGTACTTCCGGCTCGGCGCGGCGACGGTGCTGCTGCCACCGCTGCGAGAGCGCCCGCGCGAGGTGCCGCTCCTGGCGCGCGACTTCCTCGCCCGGGCATGCCAGTCGCTGGGCCGTGAGGAGATGGAGCTGTCCGCGGGCACGCTGTACGCCCTGTCCCGCCATGCGTGGCCCGGCAACGTGCGCGAGCTGCGCAACCTGATGGACTACGCGGCGGCCGCCGTGCCGGAGAACGTGGTGGAGCCGCACCACCTTCCCTCGCGCCTGCAGCCTCGTGGCGCCAGCGCGCCCGCGCAGGACCTGGGGCCTCCTCCCGCGGTGGCCGAACGGGTGTCGCCCCAGAAGACGCGGGTTCCCCTGGCCCAGGAGATTCGAGACCTGGAGCGCCGCCGCATGCAGGAGGCGCTCGATGAGGCAGAGGGCGTCCAGACTCGCGCGGCGGCGATGATTGGCATGCCCATCCGGACCTTCTCGTTCAAGCTGAAGCAGCTTGGACTGCAACCCCGCACCTCCCGCAAGGGGCCGCCCATCGGATGAAATCCTCCTCCGGGCGATTGGATCCCCCCGCGGAGTTCGAGGAGTACCGGCTGCTGCGCCCCCTGGGGCACGGCGCCATGGGACAGGTGTTCCTGGCGCAGGACACGCTGTTGGACCGGCAGGTGGCGGTGAAGTTCATCGCCACGGCGCAGGGCCGGCTGCCGGACGCGGCGGCGCGCGCGCGCTTCTTCCAGGAGGCACGCGCCATCGCCCGGCTCCAGCACCCCAACGTGGTGGCCATCCACCGCGTCGGCGAGGTGCGCGGTCAGCCCTACCTGGTGTCCGAGCTCATCCGAGGAGAGCCGCTGGACCGGTTGCAGCGGCCGGTGGATGCACAGCAGGCGCTCGCGTTGGGCCTTGGGCTCGCCAGAGGGCTGGCCGCGGCGCACCGGCGCGGCATCCTCCACCGCGACATCAAGCCCGCCAATGCCATCCTGTCCGAGGACGGCGAGGTGAAGCTGCTCGACTTCGGACTCGCGGAGTCCGCGTTCGCGGAGGAGGAGCTTCCCGCCTCGGCGGCGGGCACGGACGTTCCGGCTTCACCAGGGCCGAGCCCCAAAGACACCCGGCCGATGCCTGGGCCACGGCCCGTGGATACCCGGCTGCCTGCCGCGCCGGGTGTCACGGATGCGGTGTCCTCGCCGGGCCCTCGCCCCACGGACACCCGGCCACTCTCCGTCATGCTGGGGCGCGATACCGGCCCGCGCGCCGATGAGGCCCGCCAGGATTTCGTTCCAGGCACGCCGCTCTATCTCGCACCCGAGCTGTGGCGCGGTGAGCCCGCCAGCCGGGCCAGCGACGTCTATGCGCTGGGCATCCTCCTCTACGAACTGTGCGCGGGCCACGCGCCCCATGAAGGCGTACCGTTGGAGCAGCTCGGGGCCGCGATACAGGAGCGTCCCCCACCGCCTCTCTCCGAGCGCGCACCAGGGCTGTCGCCAGCCTTCGCCGCCATCGTGGACCGATGCGTCGACGCGGACCCGGCCCGGCGCTACGAGTCGGGTGACGCACTTCGGGAAGCACTCGAAGCGCTCAGCACGCCCACGCGCGCCAGTGCCATCCCCACCGGCAATCCCTACCTGGGACTGCGGGCCTTCGATGCCGCGCACCGGAGCGTCTTCTTCGGCCGCGAACCCGAGCTGCGAGAGGTCCTGGACCGGCTGCGCGGCGACACCTTCGTCCTGCTGGCGGGCGACTCCGGCGTGGGCAAATCCTCGCTGTGCCGGGCAGGCATTCTCCCTGCTGTCAGCCAGAGCGGCCTGGAGGATGGCGGGCCCGCCTGGGCAGTCATCTCCGGGACACCCGGGCGCCGTCCGCTGGAGACCTGGGTGGAGCTGCTAGCCCCCGTGGTCGGAGAGAGCGCGGATGCCTTGCGCGCACGCCTCACCACCGAGGAGCCCGGCGTCCTGGCCCGAGCCCTGCGCCGCCGGCCAACGAACGCTCCACCCCTGCTCCTCTTCATCGACCAGCTCGAGGAGCTCGTCACCTTCTCGGAGTCCACGCAGGCGGCCCGGCTCGCCGAGGAACTGGCCCTGGTGCTGCGCCGCGCGCCCCGCTTCCGCCTCCTCACCACCGCTCGCAGCGACTGCCTCACACGGATGGTGGCCCTCCCGGGTCTGGGTGATGAACTGCCGCGCGCGCTCCACCTGCTGCGCGCCCTCTCCGAACACGGGCTGCGAGAAGCCGTGGCAGGCCCCGTCCGCGTGCTGGGCATGCGCTTCGAAAGCCCCGCCATGGTGGACGCCCTGGTCGCCTCCGCGGCCCGGGCCGAGGGAGGACTGCCCCTGCTCCAGTTCGCGCTGGAGGCACTCTGGGAGGCACGAGATTCCCAACGCCAGCTCATCCCCGCCGCCGCACTGGAGGCCCTGGGCGGCGTGGAAGGAGCGCTGGCCCGTCACGCGGACGCCGTGGTCGTCCGTCTCCGGCCCGAGCAACGGCCTCGCGCCCGCGCAATGCTCCTGGAGTTGGTGACGCCCGAGGGCACGCGCCTGCGCCGTACCCAGGAGGAGCTGCTGCGTGGCCCCGACGACGACGCCGGACGCGCGGTGCTGGACGGACTGGTGCGCGGCCGGCTGCTCACCGCGGGCGAGGCGGAGGACGGAGACGGCGTGTACACGCTGGCCCACGAAAGCCTCGTCACCGGCTGGGACACCCTGCGCGGGTGGTTGGGGCAGGACGAGCAACGCCGTGCCGTGCGAATGCGCCTGGAGCGCGCCGCCGCGGAGTGGGAACGGCTGGGCCACCCGCCCGAACTGCTCTACGGCGAGCGGCAGCTCACCGAGAGCCGCGCCGCGGGCCTTTCCCATGTCGAGAAACCGCGGGAGCGCGACTTCCTCTCCCGCTCACGAAGAGCCGTGCGTCGGCGCCGGGTGACGCGCTGGCTGGCCGTGGCCCTGGTGCCCCTGGTGCTGGGAGGCGTGGTGGGCGTCACGCGCGTGCAGGCCCGGGCGCAACTGGATGCCCGCATCAACCGCCACCTGGACGAGGCCAAGGTGCAGCAGGTCGCGTTGGACATGCGCCGCGCCGAGCTGGACCAACTGAGCGCCGAAGCCTTCACCCTGTTCGACACGCCGGGCCCTCAGAACCGCGAAGCAGCCGAAGCCGTGTGGAGCCGCGCCCAACAGACCCGGCAGGCGGTGGAGGAGACCGCGCTGCGCGCCATGTCGGAGCTGGAGGCCGCCTGGGGCCTGGCGCCCGGAAACCCTCGGGTGAGCCCGCTCATGGCCAACTTGTTGGTAACGCGCGTGGAGTTCGCCGAGCAGGAACGCCAACCCGAGCAGCGCGCGCAGTGGCTCGCGCGGCTCGGGGCCCACGACCCCATGGGCGAGCTGCGCCGGGGGCTGACGGCACCGGCACGGCTGACGCTCACCAGTGAGCCCGCGGGCGCTCGCGTGCGGCTGCTGGAGCCCACGCCAGAGGGAGAGCCCGTCCCGGGACGCGACCTGGGACAGACGCCCCTGCACGAGGTGGCACTGCCCGCGGGGTCCCACCTCCTGGTGATGGAAGCGCCGGGCCGGTTTCCGGTGCGCGTCCCCGTGCTCCTCGCATCCGGCGAGCGGCTGGCGCTGGACGTGCCCCTTCCAGCCGCGGGGTTGGTACCCGAGGGCTTCGTGCACATCCCCGCCGGACGCTTCCTCCAGGGCGCGTCGGAGAGCGAATATCTGCGGCGTGCATTCTTCTTCGCGCCGCCACTGCATCGCGTGGACACGGGCGCGTACCTCATCGCGCGGCACGAGGTGACGTTCGCGCAGTACATCGCCTTCCTGGAGACGCTGCCCCCCGAGGAGCGCGCCGCGCGGATGCCGGGCTCGCGCCGCCGCCTCACCGTGGTGGACCTGGCCCACGAACCAGATGGCCGCTGGCGGCTCACCCTGCGCCCCGCGTCCGCAAGCTACAGCGTGAGGGACGGTGAACGACTGCGCTACGGCAAGCGGGACCGTCGGCAGGAGCAGGACTGGCTGCGCTTCCCCGTGTCCGCCGTCTCCTTCGACGATGCCCTGGCCTACGTGGCGTGGCTGGGCCGCACCGGCCAGGTGCCAGGCGCGCGCATGTGCACGGAGCGGGAGTGGGAACGGGCCGCGCGAGGCGCGGACGGCCGCCGCTACCCTGCGGGCGACTGGCTGGCGCCGGACGACGCCAACCATGACGCCACTTATGGCCGGGAGCCCTGGGGCTTCGGCCCCGACGAAGTGGGCAGCCACCCGCGCTCGCGGAGCCCCTTCGGCGTGGACGACATGGTGGGCAACGTGTGGGAGTGGACGCGCTCCGACGTGGCCCCGGAGAAGCCGTCCGCCCAGGGCGGAAGCTGGTACCAGAGCGACCTGACGGCCCACACCGCCAACCGGGACCGCGTGGAACGAACGCAGCGAGAAGCCCTCATCGGCTTTCGCGTCTGCGCCACGCCGCGCCCCTGAACGGGCGTCCCCTGCCGGCAATCCCTGCCAGCCCCCTGGCAATCCTTGCCGTCCATTCCTGCTCGCAACGCATGCCAGGACACGGCTGCCTGCAAGTCTTGCCAGGGACACCGGCCACCGGGCGGCACGCGCTGGGTGGCATGGCGGATGCTCTGTCACCGCGTACTCCACGATGACCGAGGTGTCTCACGTGACGCTCCGCCTCCGCATGCTCCCGCCCTGTCTCGCCATCTACCTGCTCTCCGCCTGCGCGCCCCCCGTGGACGAAACGGACACGGCGCTGACCCAGCAATCCTTCGCGGGTGACGAGGACGACCCCGACTCCCACTCCCAAGGTACCCAGCTTCACGCAACTCCCGTGCGCACCGTGATGTACGACGAAGCACTCGTGCAGCACGACGGTGCGCTCCGGGTCGCCAACCTGAAACTGACGCGCGGGGAAATCGTGGCCAACATGCCCCTCTCCGTGGATGGCACCACGCCGAGCCTGATGTTTTGCGGCGGGGGAGCGCCCGCGAACGAGAAGCGAAGCTGTGGCTTCGTCGTGGACGGACAAGGCGTCTGTTCGCCAGGAAGTCTCGTCACGCTCATGGGTGGCGACAGCGGCTCCCCTCGAAACCGGTGCACGGGGGCCCCCGTGGTCCGCGTCTGCGCGGGCGAAGCCCCGTGCGAGCACCAGGGGCCGGGCTATCTCGCCTCCGCCAACAGCAGCTTCTCCCTCAACAACTGCCCCGCCGTCACGTTCACCTGTCCCTCCAGCGGCGTGTACACCGCGCTCGCGGGACCGGGCACGCCCAACACCACCTGGCTGATGCAGCTCACGAGCCGGTCGAGCACCTACCCCACGACACGCAAGATCCTCCGAGGCGAGGAGCTGATTGGCGCGCGGCTCCGTCAGCCGTCCATGGGCCCCGCCCTGGTGGTCGAGGACGTCATCAACGCGAACGCGCTCCCCAACACCGAAGGCTCCGGCATGTGGGAGCCGAGCGGGCACACCTTCCTCTACCAGGTGCGCTACACGACGGCGTCCGTGCCCCTGTGCCCGACTGGGGCGAACTGGGCCGTGCCAGTGAAGGGACTCTTCGACCTGCAGGGCGACCGGTACGAGAGCCCCCGGGCCTTCACGCTGGGCTGTGACGCGGGCGTCATCGCCAAGTGCTACCGCTGGGGCTACCACCCGTGGCTGGACGGCGCGACATCCGGGCCCATCACCGAGGCTCACTGGTCCTGCACCCGCATGGCGCGCGCCGACTACTGCGGCCAGGGAACGTCCTTCACCCTGGACGGCACCCGCATCCGTCCCTGGGACGCCCTGACGCCGGCCATCATCTCCGCGCCCTCGCCGGACTCCAGCTCGAATGACCTGACCTTCGAGGCGGGTTGGAACACCGCGGGCCCCGCGTGCCTCAGCCACCTGCGCTGGAAGCACCTGACCGCGCCCTGCGTGCCGCTCAATCCCCCCATCTACGATGCGAACGGCAACATCGTGAACGATTGCAGGGACCCGAACACGCCCTACGCCCCGGGCAAGTGCGCGGAGATTTGCGACAACGCAGAGGAGGCCGCCCAGTACTACGGCAGCCGCGTCTTCAATCACTCCGCCATCAACACGCCCTGACTCACGTACCCGCGAGGCGGTCCCAGTCCTCCTCGCCCTGGAAGACGTGCACCGCCAACCGCTCGCACACGGCCTGGTGCGAGCGCGCGGCGGCGCCGCCCACCCAGACGGGCAGCCCCCTGGGCAGCGCCTGCCTCAAACGCGTCAGGGTGTCCTCGAAGTCCTCTGCGCTCCGGCTGGCCACCGTGGACAGCCCCACGAAGTCGGGCCGCAGCGCCAATACCGCGCGGCCCAGGTCCTCCGCGGGAACGCGCTGCCCCAGCAGCGTCACCCGCACGCCCAGGTGCCGCAGCCGCAGCGCCGCTCCCAGCAGGCCCATCTCGTGCTCCTCTTCCGGAAAGCACGCCAGGACACCATGCCGGTGCCGCCCCAGGGGCGCCGCGTGCAGCAGGCTCACCAGCCGCGCCCGCACCATCTGCGACACCAGGTGCTCCTGCGCCACTGTCAGCGTGCCCGACTCCCAGCGCTCGCCCACGTCGCAGAGAAGGGGCGCCAGCACCTCATCGAAGGCCTTGAGCGGGGGCAGCGCGGCCAACACCTCGTCGAGCACGTCCGACACGCGCGGCTGGTCATACGCCTGGGTGGCGGCGAGCATGGACTCCCGCCACGTCTCCGCATGCGGCCGCGCGTCCTGGCTGGCACCCCGCCCCGCGACTTCCGCCTCCAGCCCCTCCATCAACTGAGGCAGCAGCTTCGCCGCTTCGCTGATGGCCACGCCTTCGTCGGTCAACCGCTTGAGCTGCTTGAGCACCGCCACGTCCCGGTCCGTATAGGCGCGGTAGCCCGCGGGGGTGCGGCGCGGCGTGAGCACGCCGTAGCGGCGCTCCCAGGCCCGGATGAGCTCCACCCGGACTCCTGCCAACTCCGCGGCGATGTTGATTCGATAGGTGCGCTCAGCCATGTCGCTACGGCAAGACTACGGGCGATTCTGAGCGTTGCGCACCTGGTTCCAGATGGCCACCAGCTCTTCCGATGACTCCGCGTACTGCGCGCCGAGCGAGAAAATGGCCTTCAGGTGCTCGCGAGCCCCCAGCCCGCCGACGACCACGGGAAAGGGCGCGCAGGCCCGGAGCGCGTCTTCCAGGACGGACGCGAACTCCTCCGGCGCACGGGCGCGCACGAAGGACAGCGCCACCACGTCCGGCCGAACCTGCACGCAAGCCCCCTGCAGCGCCGCCGCCGGGGTGTCCGCGCCCAGCATCGTCACCCGCCACCCCTTGCGCTTGAGGTGGATGCCCAGCACCAGCAGGCCGCCTTCATGGTGGTCCCCTGACGGACAGGCGAGCAGCGCACGGGGGCCGGCAGGCGCGGGGGACAGTGCGTCATACACCTGCCGCAGGCGCTGGCGGATGAGGGCGGAGGCCAGGTGCTCCCGCGCGACGTCCAGCCGCACGCCCATCTCCCGCAGCAGGGGCAGCAGGAAGCCGTCACAGTAGGCCTCCACGTCCATGACGGTCTGTGCGTCATCCAGCACGCGCGTCACCTCGTCCCCTTCCAGGGCCCCCACGGAGGACCAGAAGCGCTCGCGCAGGCGCTCGGCTTCGGGCTGCTCACGCGGCGGCTCCGTCTTCACCTGGGCGATGGCCTCGCTCACCGACAGGCCTTCCTCCTGGATGAGCCGGGCCACACGGCGGACGGCCTCCACCTCCTCGCGCGAATAGACGCGGTAGTTGTTGCCTTCGCTGCGCAGCGGACGCGGGAAACCGTAGCGCCGCTCCCAGGCGCGCAGCGTCGCCTCGCGGATGCCCGTCATGCGCGCGATGGTGCGGATGCGCAACGTCATGACGCCAGCCCCCGGGCCGCGTCCCAGCGCTCCGCCACGCCTCGCGCACCGGACACCCTGCGCGTGAAGCCCTCCATGGACGTCACCGCCGCCAGTCGCCGCACCACCGTCTCCAATCCCTCCTGGAAGACGGACATGTCACCGGGCGGATGCGGGGTGCCCACCTCCAGCAACACGTCTGGACGCTCGTGTTCGAAGAAGCCGTAGCGCACCGCGATGGGCAGGCACTCCACCTTCGACACCCGCGCCAGTAGCTCCACGCCCCGCTCCAGTCGCAGTGGGAGCACGCCGAAGGGGCGGTGCTCGCCCTCCGGGAAGACGAACACCACCGCGCGGGGCTTTCGCAGCAACTCCTTCGCGTAGCGCAGCGACGCCACCGGCGACGTCGCGTCCTTGCGCCGGATGCTGAAGGCGCCAATGCGCGTGAGGAAGCGGTAGCGGCGCAGGTTCTCCTCATCCATGAGGCAGTAGCCGTCCCAACCCGCCGTCTGGCAGAGCTGGTTGAGCACGAAGCCGTCCCACCAGTTGGAGTGGTTCAGGTACACCAGCCGGCCCGGCCCTCCCGGCGGAAGCGCCCCACGCACCCACAATCCCCGGAACGCCGAGCGGAACTTCCATCCGATGTACCGGTCCCACGCCCAGCCCAGCGGGCCTCCTTTCGCCGCGTGAATCACGACGCCCGGGCCTCCCCCAGCAGCGCCACCAACCCGGTGAACAGCGCCAGGCCCAGCGACACCAACACGCTGGTAATCAGGAAGAAGACCACCTCTTCCAGCGGCACCACGCCCAGGTACACGCCCAGGTGCTTGCCTTCACCAAAGTTCCAGATGCCGGTGGAGATGGCCAGGTGGTCCGCGATGGACAGGTACAGCCCCATGATGAAGGCCGGCGGCAGCACCGCCTTGAGCACCGCGCCGGAGCGTTCCTTGTAGTGGCGCACCAGCACCACCAACTGGAAGGCGATGACCGGCAGCGTCCAGCCCAACAGGTGGATGAGGTATGCCCACTTCGTCTCCATCATGGCGCCACCTCCCGAGCCGTCAGCGCGCCTTCGCGGCGCTCACCCGTCTCCGCCGCGGGCCGAGACGCCTGGGCATCCGGCGCCAGCGCACGCGCCAGCCGGGCCTGGGCCCACAGCCCCACCAACAGCGTCTGCAGGCCGAAGAAGAGGTACTCCTCCAGAGGCAGGTACCCCAGCTTGATGCCCCAGATGCGCTCGGGGTCGAAACCCCACAGGCCCCACTTCACCGCCAGGTTGTCCCAGGGCGACGTCGCCGCGTACACGACGATGAGCAGGAGCCCCATGGGCGCCAGGCTCCTGGCCGTGAAGGTGCGGCGGTAGCGCCACGCCAGGAAGAGTATGGGCACCACCACGAACAGCCCGAGGAATCGCGCGTACGTCATCCGGGTCCTCCACTCAGCTCCGGAGCCACCCGTATCATTCGGCCCCCGGGTCGCAACACATAGGTCTGCCCCCGCCACGTCACCGTTCCCTGCCGCCACAGCGAGCGCAGGAAGGCCGCAAGCAAGAGCGCTTCGCCCAACAACCAGTCCGTCACCGCATAGGCCCTCCCCGCGTCCGCCACCGGCGCGTGGAGCCCGGCCAATCGAAGCGCCAGCAAGGTTCGCACGGCAACCAATCCCACCACCGAGCCCGCCAACACGGGCGACCCCAGCGCCGCGGCCAGCACCGTCAGCGGCAGCGTCGGCGTGAAGAGCAGCGGCACCGTGGGATACAGCGCGGGCCGGTGACTGGCCAGTACCTGCATCCAGCGCGTGAAGCGCGACAGGGGCGCCGCCCAGAGCACCTCGGCGTCCAGGGGGACCACCGCCGGGGCGCTGCTCAGCACCACGCCCAGTCCCTGGGCGTGAAGACGCTTGGCCAGCTCCAGGTCCTCGCCGATGTGGTCCGCGAGCCGCCGCAGCGACTCCACGGCCACGGGAGACAAGCCCAAAGCCTTGCCACACACGGCCTTGGCGCCCGCGCTCATCGCATCCAGGGCCCGGAAGCTGTGGTGGGTGTAACGCAGCAGGCCCGCCATGGCCCGGCTCGCGCCGTCCCGAGGCCCTACTGGCAGCGGCGCCGCGGTGCTCAGCGCGGCGCCCGCGGCCACTGGCACGGCCAGGCCTTCCACCAGCGCGCCCGTCACCGCCACGTCCGCGTCCACCGACAGCACCACCCGGTCGCCCACGGGCAACACATCCAGCGCATAAAGCAGGTGTCCCACCTTCCGGTTGGGCGTCAGCGGCTCGCTCGGAAGCCACCGCACGCCCGGGGCGAGCCGGGGACGGTAGGGCGACACCACCACCTGCTCCAACGGCCCGGCGTAGTCGATGGACTGCGCCAGATTCTCCAGCTCTCGAGGCGTGGGCGCGTCCACCGGGCGCAGCAGCAACACTGGCGGCAGCGCGCCGGGCTGGGGAGCAGCGCCAGCCCGCGCGCGCGACAGACGCACGCACGCCACCGCGCTGAAGCCCGTGGCCACGGCGCACCACGCCAGGGACGCGAGGACGAGCGCGCTCATGCCGCCCGTCCCATGCGCGTGCGGAAGTGCGCCATCCAGCGGATGAAGGGCGAGTGGAAGCGACGGAAGTCCGCCACCTCGCCCAGGGAGTCCAGAGGCCCCTGGCGCGCCTCCAGTCGTGCATAGAAAGGCGACGACTCCAGCAGCTTCGGCTGTCCCACCACCACGTTTCCCGCGTGCAGGCGTGACGGCACGCGCAGGCCCCAGCCGGTGATGTGGGTGGGCCGCGACTCCACCAACGTGGGGCCCCGTTCGCAGCGCACTCCGCGCGCGCCGGCCACCACTCGCAGCGGCGCGACACCTTCAGGCAGGTGGTAGTCCACCACCGTCTCGTCCTCGCGGTGCGTGCGAGCCCAGTGCCACCCCGACAACCGCGCGCCCAGCAGCTCTCCGCCGTGGTTGGTGTCGTGGTAGCCCAGGCCGCTCGCCTCGATGCCCAGCGAGGACACCTCCAGCCGTGCCTGCGAACGAGGCGCCAGCGCCTGCCAGTAGTGCGGCAGCCCCGGCATGAGCTGCACCACCTCGCCCACGGGCGTCATCGGCTCCAGCGTCAGGCTCGCGCGCACGGGCCGGCCCCACGGCGCCGTCCCGTCGTCCACGGCCATCCGCACCGTGCCGTCCCCCTCGTACGACAGCGTGGAGCGACCGATGCGCAGCCGGCCCGGAGCATCCAACTCCGCGCGCGCGTACTCGCTGAGGACCCACAGCCGCCGCACCCCCGCGTGGTACAGCGCGAAGTTCACCGCGCTGTGCTCCAGCGGCCGTCCGCCCCGCCGCGCCGCCACCGAGTACCGGGGCGAGAACAGCGAGCCCAGCATGAAGATGCACACCGCGCTGTAGGGTCCCGCGGTGACGTCCGCATAGAACCAGCGGTAGGTGCCCGCCGCGTCCGGCAGGGCGGGGAGTTTCGCCAGGCGCATCATGCATCCCTCCGGAGGTGCTGCGAAGCCAGCTCCGCGGCGAAGCGACCGGACAACATCACCAGCGGCACGCCGCCGCCTGGATGCGTGCCACCGCCCGCGAAGAACAGGCCCGGCGTGTTGCCGCGGATGCGCGGTCGGCGGAAGGGGCCGAACTTCCCGTGCGGCAGGAAGCCGTAGATGGAGCCGCCCGGAGCGCCCTGCGCGGCCAGGTCCACCGGCGAGCGCTGGCCGATGACACGCACGCGCCCCTTGAGCGCCGGGTAGTGCCGGCACAGGCGCTCCAGCATCTGCGCCTTCACGCGCTCGGCGCCTGCTTCCCAGTCGCGGGTGGCCTGCTCCGCGCCGCGCGCATCCACGGGCAGCGCGGGCGCGTTCACCATGACGAACAACCCGGTGCGGCCCGGAGGCACCATGCTCTCGTCGGTGGCGGAGGGGTTGCAGAAGTACACCGTCGGGTCGGACGCGAGCTGCCCGCCGAACAGCTCGTCGAACTCGCGCCGGTAGTCACCGCCGAAGAGCACCGTGTGGTGCGGTAGAGCCATGCGGCCCTCCACCTCCAACAGCAACACGAAGCCAGACAGCGCCAGCGGCTCCTCCGCGCGAGCGAGCCGCTCCAGCGGGTCCGCGTTCACCACCACACTGTCGAAGCGCTCCGTGCCCTCCTGCGGGCCCACCTGGTAGCCCTCGCGCGTGCGCTCGAAGCGAACCCGCGTGTCCAGGTGGATGCGCATGCCCAGCCGGCGCACGGCCTGCCCCAGCGCGTCCACCAGCGCACCGATGCCGCCGCGGACGTGGTGCACGCCATAGGCATGCTCGATGTGGGGAATCAGCGCGAAGGCCGCGCTGGCCTCGTAGGGGGACGCGCCCGTGTACGTGGCGAAGCGGCCCACGTACTGCCGCAGGTGGTCCGTCTTGAAGTGCCGGGCCGCCAGCTCGTGCAGCGTGCCCATCTTCATCCCCGCCATGACGGCCCCCACGCCACGCTTCGCCACGCGCGTCATGAAGCCCGCCATGCCCTCGAAGGGGGCCTCCAGGTATGGCTCGCCCGCGGCCCGCCAGATGGCCGCGGCCTCCGTGTAGAAGCCGCGGATGCCGTCGCGCTCACCCGGGCGGACACCCGCCGCGCTCTCCGCCATCCGCTCCACGTCCTTGTAGGCCGTGAAGTCACACCCGTCCTCGAAGCGGTAGGCACACTGCGGCTCCAGCTCCGTGAAGCGCGGCAGCAGGTCCTCGGCGCCCAGTTGCTGGAAGGTGCCACGCACCAGGTGCGGCAGCGTCAGCAACGTGGGCCCCGTGTCCAGGGTGATGCCATTCACGATGACGGCCTGGGCCTTGCCGCCCAGCGAGGCGCCCCGCTCGAACAGCGTCACCTCATGCCCGTCCTTCGCCAACAGCCCGGCGGCCGTCAGTCCACCGATGCCGCCGCCTACCACCGCGACGCGGGTGCGCTTCATGCTCCACCTCCCATGCGCCGCCGAAGCTCCGTCTTCATTCCCTCGCCACGCATGACGCCCTCACCCTCCCGCCCCGGTGGGAAGCAGCGGCATGCGCACCTCGCCCTGGGGGGCGGGCAGCACCGCGGCGGGCCGCACCATGGCCGCGGAAGCCAGCGCGAGCTTGCGGCGCGTCGTCACGTGGGCCCGGGCGCTGAACACGTCGTAGTCGCGCGCTTCGATGTCGCGCAGGATGTCGCCGTAGATGGCGCCCATCAGCCGCACCATCCGCTGACTGCCGAAGCCCGTCAGGTAGCGCACCCCGGCCGCCGCCCGCGCGTAGTACGCCCGCGAGCGCTCCACCTGGAAGCGCATGAAGGACCGCCAGCGCGCGCCCACCTGTCCGCGCCGCAAGTCGTCCTCCGACAATCCGAAGGCGGCCAACTCCTCCGCGGGCAGGTACACCCGGCCGCGCTCCAGGTCCTCGCGCACGTCGCGGAGGATGTTGGTGAGCTGCATGGCCCGGCCCAGGTCGGCCGCGGGCTCCACCGCCGCCGCGTCCGAGCACCCCAGCACCGGCGTCAGCATCAGCCCCACCACGCCCGCCACCCGGTAGCAGTAGAGGTCCAGCTCCTCCCAGGTGGCGTAGCGGTGCTTCGTCAGGTCCATCTCCATGCCGGAGATGAGGTCCTGGAAGGGCTGCTCCGGAATCCGGAAGTGGCGCACCGTGTGCTCGAGCGCAGCGAACTCCCGCGCGTCCCACGGCGTCGCGGCCTCGCTGCCCTTCACCCGGTCCGCGGGCGGCCCCAGCTCGCGCGAGGCCAGCTCCGGCATGGGCAGGTACAGCTCCGCCACGCGCTGCCGCGCCCGCGCCAGCCGCACCGGCAACGCATCGGCCGCGCTCGCCGCGTCGTCCCCGTCCACCATGTCGTCCAGGCGCCGGCAGAAGGCGTAGAGCGCGAACGCCGCCCTCCGGCGCAGGCCGAAGAGCAGGTACGAGGCGAAGAAGAAGCTCTTGGCGTGATGGCGCGTCACCTGCTTCGCCAGCACATAGCCGCGCGCCACCAGCGCCTTGTCGACAGGCGGGCTCACGCGGCCACCCCTTCCAGTGGCGTGGCGGCGGCCGTCCGAGGCGACAACGAAACGCCCTGCGCGTGGGCCCACGTCATCAGCCGCTCCGTCACCAGCCGCGCGGAGATGAGCACCGTGGGCAGCCCCGTTCCCGGCTGCGTGGAAGCACCGACGAAGAAGAGGTTCTTCACCCGCGCGTCCTGGTTGGACGGACGGAAGGGGCCAATCTGCGTGAAGTTCTGGGACAGACCGAAGGCGCTGCCACGCGCCAGGTTGAAGGTGCCGGCCCAGTCATCCGGGGTGAAGACGCGCTCCACCTCGATGTCCGACTCCAGCGACGGGAAGCCCAGCTCCGCCATGCGCGCGAAGAACTTCGCGCGCACCTTCGGCCCCTCCACCTTCCAGTCCAGGTCCGGGTGCTGGTGCGGCACGGGCACCAGCACATAGAGCGCATCCTTGCCCTCGGGCGCCAGGGACGCGTCGGTGCGCGTGGGCGCGTTGACGTAGAAGCTGGGGTCCTCTGGCACGCGGAAGCGCTCGAAGATGTCGTCGAAGGAGCCCTTGTAGTCCCGGCCGAACACCACGTTGTGGTGCAAGAGCTCCGGGTAGCGCCGCTTCATGCCCAGATAGAGCATGTAGCCGCTGGACGTGTAGCGCAGCTTCTCCTTGCGCTTGAGCGTCGTCGCCTTCGGGTCCAGCAGCTTCTCGTACGCGTAGGGCAGGTCCGCGTTGCACAGCACCGCGTCCGCCTCCACCACCTCGCCGCCCTCCAGCCGCACGCCTCGAGTCCGGCCGCCATCGGTGAGGATGCGCTCCACGGGCGCGCCGTAGTGGAAGCGCACACCCTCCTCGCGCGCCAGCCGCTCCAGGGCCTGGGGAATGGCATACAGGCCGCCCTTCGGGAACCAGATGCCCACACCCAGCTCGGTGAAGGGCAGCAGGCCGTACACCGCGGGCGACGCGTAGGGTGACACGCCCAGGTACATCGTCTGGAAGGTCATCGCCGCGCGCAGCCGCTCGTCCTGGAAGAAGCGGCTGACGTCCGCGTACATTCGGCGGTGAGCGCGGACCTGGAAGATGCGCGCGAGCACGCGCGGCGAGAGGTAGTCACGCAGGCCCGCGTAGTTGCGCCCCACCAGGTGGTCCAGGCTCGTTCGATACTGGACGCGGCCCTGGGCCAGGAAGGCGAGGTAGCGCGCGTAACTGCCGGGCTCCACGCGCTCCAACTCTCGGCCCATGGCGCACAACTCTGACGTGAAGGTGACATCCGAACCGTCCCGGAAGTGGACCCGATAGTTCGGGTCGCACCTGAGCAGCGTCAGGTAGTCCTCGATGCGGCGGCCCACCGCGCGGAAGGTCTCCTCGAACACCTCCGGCATCAGCACGATGGTGGGGCCCAGGTCCCACGTGAAGCCATCCACCTGCAATCGGTTGCAGCGCCCACCCGGTCCCTGCGTCTTCTCGAAGACCTGGACGTCGAAGCCCTGGTGCGCCAGCCGGGCAGCGGCGGCCAGCCCGCCCACGCCCGCGCCCACCACCACGATGCGCCTGCCCTGTGTCGATGCACTCATGGCGTCCTCAGGCGGCGCGGTGGGCCAGCCGGGCGATGAGCGCGTCGAGCAGCTCTCTCACACCGTTGGGATTGGGCAGCGACTGCAACGAGCGGCGGGCGGCCCTGGAGGCACGCACCACCATGCGCTCACACGCGGCCCGGCCTCCGCAGGACTCCACCAGCGCGCGGGCCCGCGCCAGCGCGGCGGCGTCCTTCTGCTCCACCGGCAGCGCCCACAGCGCCTCCAGCTCCGTGCGCTCGGCCTCGGTGGCGCGCGCGAAGGCGGCCAGCACTGGAAAGGTTCGCTTGCCTTGGAGGAAGTCGCCGTCAGCGGCCTTGCCAGCGACGTTCGAATCACCAAAAAGGCCCAGCAAATCGTCCCGAAGCTGGTAGGCAAGACCGACGTGACGGCCCACGCGCTCCAACTCCTCCACCAAGCCGCTGCTGGCACCGCCGAGCATGGCCCCGCACACCAGCGGGGCGCAGAAGCCGTAGCGCGCCGTCTTGAGATGCGCCACGCGCAGCGTCTGGAAGAGCGTCACCTCCGCCAGCGGCGCGCGGCCCAGGTCCAGGTCCAGGTACTGCCCGGCCGCCGTGTGACGGCACACGCCCAGGTAGTACTGCACCACGCCCGCGACGCACGTCAGCCCCGAGCCCAGCATGACCTCCAGGGCGCGCGCGAAGAGGTGGTCCCCCACCACCACGGCCAGGTCCTCGCCCGCGCGTCCTGGCGCCAGCATCCGGTGGAGGGGCGCGGCGCCCCGCCGCAGCTCCGCCTGATCCGCCACGTCGTCATGGATGAGGAGGAAGGTGTGCAGCAGCTCCAGCCCCGCGGCGAAGCGCCACAACCCGGAGGGCACCACCGCGCTCCCACGCGCCAGGCAGTGTCCGGCCATCACCAGCGCGGGGCGGAGCCGCTTGGCGGGCCGCAAGGTATACGCCCGGGCCTGCGTCAGTGCCTGTGTCCAACGAACGTCCAGGCCGGCCTCGTCGGGGAGCTCGAACAACTCCGCCAGCGAGGTCTCCACCTCCGTCTGGACCAGTTGCAGCCAGGCCTGCTCCAGAGGAAGCAGGCCCGTCGGCGGCTGCGCATCGGGAAGCGTGAGTGCCATGCTTCTTTCCTCCGAAGAACCCGTTCCTTTGTTTCCTAGAGGTAGCGTTTGCGTCCAGAGCTTGTCAAGGGTATGTCTAAGGTTTGCGATAACCTTGTACACAGAGGTCCCCTCATGAAGGCGTGGATCGCAGGTGCGCTCTCCATCTCTCTGGCAGCGGGAAGCGCCCTGGGCGCGGCGCCGGCCCCGGAGCCGGTGGACGCGACGTTACGCACCTCCGCGGGAAAGGAGGTCCGGCTCTCCAAGTGGCGCGGAAAGCCGGTCATCCTGTTCTATGAGGACAAGGACTCGACCAAGCTCAATTCGACCCTGAAGAAGGAGCTGTTCGCCCGGGGGCAGGAGCGCGGAATCCTGGACGCGGCCTGGGTGCTGGCGGTCGCAAACCTTCAGAATTTCGACTTTTTTCCGGCCCGGCAGATTGCCCTCTCCTTCGTCCGGGACGAGGAGAAGAAGGTGGGCGTGCCTATCCTGGTGGATATGGATGGAGCACTGGGAAAGGCGCCGTGGAAGCTGCCGCTGAAAACGTCCAACATCGTGCTGCTGGACGCCGAAGGGGCCCTGGTCTACCGGCACTCCGGCCGGATGAAGCCGGATGAGCTGATGACCTTCTTCGCCGTCCTGAGCCGCCTGGTGGGCGTGGACCTGAACAGCCCGGCGCCCTCGGAGCCCTCCCCGTGAAGGTGGCCGTCACCGGTGCGACCGGCTTCCTGGGTCCAGGGCTTGTCCAAGGTTTGCTGGAGCGTGGACACCAGGTCCACGTCCTGGCCCGGAACGTTGAACACGCCCTGGCCCGCCTGCCCGCCGGCGTGACGGGGGCGCCCTTTACCGCCGGCTCGTCCCTGCCCCCGGAGGCGCTGGCGGACGCGGAGGCCGTCGTGCACCTGGCGGGCGAGCCGGTGGCCCAGCGCTGGACGCACGAAGGCAAGCACCGCATCCACGACAGCCGGGTGCTGGGCACGCGCGCGCTGGTGGCGGCGATGCGGGGCGCGGGCACGGTGCGGCGCTTCGTATCGGCGTCCGCCATTGGCTACTACGGCGGCACGCGCGGCGCGGATCCACTGACGGAGGAGAGCCCTCCGGGTGACGACTTCCTGGCCCGCGTGTGCGTGGACTGGGAGGCGGAGGCGATGCAGGCGCGCGAGTCCAGCATCCCCACGGCGGTGGTGCGCATGGGCGTGGTGCTGCACCCGGAGGGGGGCGCCCTCCACAAGATGCTGCCCCCCTTCCGCGTGGGCGCTGGCGGCCCGGTGGGCAGCGGCGAGCAATTCGTAAGCTGGGTGCACCGCGAGGACGCCAGGGATTTGCTCCTCTTCCTGCTGGCCCATCCCCAGGTGGAGGGCATGGTGAACGCCACCGCGCCCACGCCGGTGACGAACGCCTTCTTCGCGCACACGCTGGGCCACGTTCTGGGCCGGCCGTCCCTGGTGCGGATGCCCGCGTTCATGCTCAAGGCGGCGCTGGGAGAGATGGCGAAGGTGGTGCTGGAGGGCCAGCGCGTGCTGCCCCAGCGCGCCCATGAGGCGGGCTTCGTATTCCGGTACCCGGAGTTGGAGGGCGCGCTGCGCGACCTGCTGGCCTAGGGTGCGCGGATGGACGCGAAGACACTGGAGGCGCGGGCCCGCGCCGAGGGAACGCCCGTCATCGAATCGGACACCGCCACCTTCGTGTGGCGAGGCCGGGGCCCCATCTGCCTCCAAGGTGACTTCCAGGACTGGCGCGGCAAGCCGCTGCCCTTCAAGCGCGTGGCGCCCGGACTGTGGGCTCGCACGCTGACGCTGCCCGCGGATGCCTACGTCGAATACGCGCTGGAGGACCCGCGCGGCCAGCGCGTGGAGGACCCGCTCAACCGCCACCCTTCCGACAACGGCTTTGGCGGCATCAACCACTCGTTCCACATGCCCCAGGCCCGCTCGTCCCTGCCCGCCCGGCACCCGCGCGGCGCGCCTCGGGGCCGCGTCACCCGGCACGTGGTGGACACAGGAGACGTGGACCTGCCGGGCCAACGCCGGGTGTACCTGTACGCGCCGCCCACGGACGCGTCGGTGCCCTTGGTGGTGGTGTACGACGGCGAGGACTATCTGCGCCGCGTCCGCCTGCCGGAGCTGGTGGACACCCTGGTGGCCGAAGGCCGCATGCGCCCGGTGGCCCTGGCGCTCGTGTGCAACGGCGGTGAGACACGCAGCATGGAGTACGCCTGCAGCGAGTACACGGTGGGGCTGTTGAAGTGGAAGGTGCTGCCGCTGGCGCGACAGAAACTGTCGCTAGTGGACGAGCGGCGCAGCCCCGGTGCCCACGCGGTGCTGGGGGCCTCGCTGGGCGGGTTGATGGCGCTCTACACCGGCCTGCGCATGCCGGACGTCTTCGGCCGGGTGCTGTCGCAGTCCGGGGCCTTCGCGGTGGAGGGCCATGACTTCGTCGTCTTCGACCTGGCGCGGCCCCCACCCCGCCGCCCGCTGGACATCTGGCTGGACTGCGGCCGCTTTGAAGGCTTGCTGGAGGGCAACCGCCGCATCGCTCCCGTACTCTCAGAAGCCGGGCATCAGGTGGAACTTCGGGAGTACAGCGGTGGGCACAACTACCCTGCGTGGCGTGAGGACCTGGTACACGGCCTGGAGCGCCACTTCCCTCCCCCGCCCGCCAAGCGCCGGGAGTCATTGCGTTTTTCCGGGCGGTGACGCGGGCGCGCCCGCCGTGCGGGGACACTCCGGCGGACGCACGTTAGAGGTGGGACGCAACTGGAGACACACCGCGCCCGATAACCTACATGGGAATTCCCGGAGCTCTGTCCGCACCGGGCCCCATCCCTGGAGCCCCCATGTCTCGCATTGATGGTGGTAACCGCCCGTCCTCGCCCAAGGGCCCGGCGCATGAGCGCGCCAGCGCTCCGGAGCAGCGGCCGGCCTCCGGCACCGCCACCCAGGGGACGAAGGGCGTCCAGGCACACCGCACGGTGCAGACGTTCCAGGGCCGCAGCGACTTCGAGCCCGACCGGCGTCCCGCCCAGCGCGCCGTGACGGCGCCGCCTCCGGACGCCACCGCCATCGCGGGTGCTGACGCGGAGTTGGAGCTGCTTTCCGAGTTTCCCGACCAGGCGGATGCCCAGGGCGGGCTCGCCTCCGCCATGCTGCACGCGCACGCGAACGAGCCCGCCTCGCAGGCCCGCATCGTCGAGCGCCTGAAGCAGGACGGCCGCCTGGAGTCGCTCTTCGGCGAGGTGTTCCGCGAGGGCAATCCCTATGTCGAGCAGCCGCACCGCAACGCCGTCGTGCGCGCGCTGGGGACCGCCATGGCGCGGGGCACGGTGACGTCCGACGACCTGCGCGCCTTCGCTCGCGGCGCCTATGCGCAGGAGTGGCGGCAGATCGGCTCCGAGCTGACGACGCCCCGCCCGCTCACGGAGAAGCCATAGCGCACGCGCCGGATGCACCCATGAAAGCTCTTCGTCGACGCACCCCCGGCGCGGGCCGCAGGAAAACCATCAGCCGACGCTTCCGCTCGGCCCGGCGCGCGCATGGCACGTACCGGGCCCGGCTCAGGACGCGCCCGCCCAAGAAGTACCGGGTGCGGCTGCGGACCGCCCGCCGCACCCTCTGAACAGGCCCTGCTGCCCGGCTCAGGGCAGCGCCACCTGCCCGGGTGACGAGCGGTGCCCCGTGGCGCCCAGGCCCAACGAGCCGTAGAGGCTGGAGCCCCAGCTCAGCACCGTGCCGTCGCGCTTCATGGCCAGGGAGAAATCCGCCCCGCCCGACACCACGGTGACGTCCGACAGCTCCCGCACGCGCAGGGGCTCCGTCCGGTTCGTGTTGTCCCCCAGCCCCAGTTGGCCGTGCGAATTGCGTCCCCACGTCCACACCGTGCCCTTGAGCGCCACGGCGAACGTGTGGCGAGCCCCCGCGCCCACGGCGGACACCGAGGACAGGTTCGGCACCGGCCGGGGCACCAGGCGCATCCGCGTGCCGCTGGCGCCGTCCCCCAGCTGACCGAACGCGTTGTCGCCCCACGTCCACACGGTGCCGTCGCCCCGCAGCGCCACCGTGTGCGTCGCGCCCGCGCGCACGTCCACCACGCCGTCCACGCCCTTCACCGCCACGCGCGAATAGCGGGTGGTGCCTGTGCCGTCTCCCAACTGGCCCGACGCGTTGTTGCCCCACGCGGACAGGGTGCCGTCCGAGTGCAGCGCTAGCGAGTAGTGGTCTCCGCCCGCCACGGCCACCACGCCCTCCAGCCCCTCCACCCGGGTGGGCAGGGAGCGCGACTCCGCGGTGCCGTCACCCAGTTGGCCGAACGCGTTGTAGCCCCACGTCCACACCGAGCCGTCCGAGCACACCGCCAGCGCGTGGTAGCCCCCCGAGCCAATGGCCACCACATCCCCCAGCCCGGCCACCTGCACCGGCCTGGTGCGCGGAGTGGACGTGCCATCCCCGAGCTGACCGAAGCCATTGGCGCCCCACGCCCAGACGGTGCCGTCACTGAGCAGCGCCAGCGAGTGCCAGGCGCCCGAGGACACGGCCACCACGCTCGCCAATCCATACACCGTCAAGGGCACCGCGCGTCGCGTGGTGGTGCCGTCTCCCAGTTGGCCGAACGTGTTGTCGCCCCACGTCTGCACGGTGCCGTCTGACATCTGCACCACCGCGTGCTGGCCCCAGGCGCGCACGGTGCGCACGGGCGGGCGGATTTTCGGTCCTTCGATTTTCACCGCCATCGGCGTCAGCTGCGGGCCCGTCTTCCCATCACCGAGCTGGCCGTACTCGTTGCTGCCCCAGGCGCGGGCGGTACCGTCCAGCAGCACGGCCACGGTGAACTGCTCTCCCGCGGCCACCGCCTCCACGCCTCGCAGCTCCGGCACCTGCCGGGGCCACATCCCCGTCGGCGAGGACGAGCCATCTCCCAACTGCCCCAGCGTGTTGTCGCCCCACGTCCACACCGTGCCGTCGGCGCTCAGCGCCACCACGTGGTGGGCCCCCGCAGACATGGCGCGGATGCCCTTCAAGGAGGTCACCTGATTCGGCACGCTCCGCGCGTGGTTGGTGCCATCGCCCAACTGGCCGGACGGGTTCGTGCCCCAGGCCCACGCGGTGCCGTCGTCGCGCACCGCCACCGAGAAGGCACGTCCGGCCGCCACGGACGCCACACGCTCCAGCCCCTTCACACGCACCGGCGTCAGGCTCGGCGCGGTGCCACCATCTCCCAGTTGGCCCGAGCCATTCGCGCCCCAGGCCCACAGCGCGCCGTCCTCGCCCACCGCCAGGGCATGCGTTTCGCCCACGGCCACGGCCACCGCGTTGGAGAGGTGCTCGACGTGGGCCGGCAGGGCGCGGTCCGTGAGGGTACCGTCACCCAGTTGGCCGCTGGCGTTGCCGCCCCAACTCCACACGGAGCCATCCGCGCGCAGCGCCACCGACGCGTCTCCACCCGCCGCCAGCGCCACCACGCCCCGAAGCCCCTCCACCAGTCCCGGCGTCACGCGCGGGGTGGTGGTGCCATCTCCCAACTGCCCCCGCGCGTTCGCGCCCCAAGCCCAGACGGTGCCGTCACACGCCAGCGCCAGCGAGTGCTGTATGCCACTGGCGACAGAGCGGACACAGGGCACGCCGGGCACGGACACCGGCCCCGTGCGGTGGGTGGAGGTGCCGTCGCCCAGTTGGCCCGAACCATTCTCGCCCCAGGCCATCACCGTGCCATCGGCGCGCACCATCAGCGTGTGCGCGCGGCCGACGGACAACCTGTCCACGCGGCCAATGCCACGCACCTGCACTGGCACGGCGCTCCAACCCGCGGCGCCCAGGCCCAACTGGCCGAAGCGGTTGTAGCCCCACCCGCGCAACGTCCCATCCGCGTGCAGCGCGAGCACGTGCAGGTGGCTGGGGTGGAGCGCCTGGATGCCAGTCAGGCCGGGGATGAGGGCGGGCCGCACGCGCGAGGTGAGCGTTCCGTCGCCGAGCTGGCCGTAACCGTTGTAGCCCCACGCGCGCACCGTGCCATCACCTTGCAACGCCATGGAGTGGGAGCGGCCACCGCTGACGGCGGTGATGCCCTGCAGTCCCGGCACCTGCACCGGACGGAAGCGGTCCGCCCAAGAGCCGTCCCCGAGCTGCCCTTCCCCATTGTCGCCCCAGGCCCACACCGTGCCGTCGCCGCGCACGGCCAGCGCATGCGCGGAGCCCGCCGCCACGCGGGTGATGTTCGCCAATCCCTCCACACGCACCGGACTCAGTCGCTGCACGCCACCGCCGTCCCCCAACTGTCCCTCGAAGCCCTCGCCCCACGTCCACACCGTGCCGTCGGACTGCAGGGCCATGGAGAAGTACGAACCGGCTGCCACCGCCACCACCGCACCGAGCCCCGACACTCGCACCGGCGTCAACCGGTCCACCGTCGTGCCGTCCCCCAACTGTCCCAGCGCGTTGTAGCCCCAGGCCCACACGCTGCCGTCGCTGCGCAGCGCCAGGACGTGACTGCCGCCCGCGGCCACCGCCGTCACCGACGTCAGGCCCGGCACCGCCACGGGCCGGGCGCGGTCGAGCGTGGTGCCATCCCCCAACTGTCCGGCGGCGTTGCGCCCCCACGCCCAGACCGTCCCATCCATGCCCACGGCGAGCGAATGGTGGGCGGCCGAGGCGACGCTGCGAACGCCGCCGAGCCCCTCCACGCGCACCGCGGCGTGGCGCTCGGCGGTGCTGCCATCACCCAACTGTCCATAGGTGTTGCGGCCCCAGGCCCAGACGGAGCCATCCCCCAGCGCGGCCAGGGAGTGGAAACTGCCCGTCGCCATCGACGTCACGCCCGCCAGGCGCATCACCGGAGCGGGCACCACGTGGCGCTCGGAGCCGCCGTGGCCCAGTTGGCCCGACAGGCCTCCGCCCCAGGCCCAGAGCGTGCCGTCTTTTCGCAGGACCAGCGCGTGCTGCGCGCCGCCCACCACCGAGGCCACCGCATTCAGCCCCGGCACCGGTCCCGGCGTGGCGCGGTCGGTGGTGTCTCCATCGCCCAGTTGGCCGGAGCCATTGGCACCCCACGCGAACACGGCGCCCGTGTCGAGCAGCGCCAGCGAATCCGAGTCCATGGAAGCCACGGCCTTCACCCGCTCGAGCCCCGGCACCTGCATGGGTACGGCGCGGTCATTCCAAGTGCCATCACCGAGCTGTCCGGAGGCATTGCTACCCCACGTCCACACGCCGCCGTCCTTGCCCAGCGCCAGCGCGTGGTAGGTGCCCGCCCTCACCTCGGTGATGCCGCTGAGCTCGGAGACCTTCACGGGAGACAGGCGCTGGGTGGAGGTACCGTCACCCAGTTGGCCAGAGCCGTTGGAGCCCCACGCGCGCACCGTGCCGTCCTCCAGCACGGCCAGGGTGAAGTCGAAGCCCGCGGCGAGCGCGACCACGCCATTCAACCCGGGAACCTGTTCGGGCGTGAGCCCCGGCTGCGTGTGTCCCCGGCCGAGCTGTCCGTGGAAGTTCGTCCCCCACGCCCACACCGTGCCGTCCTCGCGCAGCGCCAACGAGTGGAAGTCTCCGGCGGCCACCGCCACCACGCTGTCCAGGCCGGCCACCCGCATCGGCGTCGCGCGATCGGTGGTGGTGCCATCACCGAGCTGCCCGGAGCTGTTGCCGCCCCACGTCCACACCGAGCCATCCGCGCCCAGTGCGAGCGAGTGGGCGTCTCCGGACACCACCGACACGATGTTCTCCAGCGCCGCCAGCCGCACTGGAGCCAGTCCCTGGAGGGACGTCTCCGCCCCGCCAAGCTGGCCGGAGCCATTGCCGCCCCAGGCCCACACGTCGCCTCCGGGTGACAGATACAGCGAGTGCTGGGTACCCGCGGCGATGCGCATCGGCGGGGCCGTGACGACCACTCGCTGGGTGCGCGTGGCGTGTGGAGTCTCCGGCTTGGCGAGCGCCCCCGAGGGCTCGCAGCCAACCATCAGCAAGGCGCTCAACAGGCACGTCAACAGGCGGCGCGTTCCCGCCATCATGTCAGGGGGCATGGGGGTCTCCTCGAGGAGGTGGTGCATGCGCGTCAGCCAGGCGGTTCGCCGTCACACACGCGGCGCCCCTTCAGTGGCTTTCGGGCAGGCCGGTGTATACGGCCAACACGCTGTCGCTTGTATCGCGAGAACGGCGCAGTCGCTCTCTTGGCTGCATGCTGCAATCGCATGCGACGTGGGTTCGGGTCGCGATTGCCCCAGCTGCGAACACCCCGCGCGGATTGATGCGATGTCCGTGTACGCGGTGTTCACATTTCTTCACGCGGATTGCATTGCAGCGCGTCGCGCACGGGTCAGGATGGCGCACTGCATGGACACCGCGCGCTTCATCCTCTTCGCCCTCGTCACCGGCATCGCCACGGTCGCCGTCCACGTCTACTTGTACCGGCGCCTCTTCACGGCCACGTCGGAGCACCGCGCATGGCGGCGCGTGGGCATGGGCGTCATGACGGTGCTGGGCACACTGCTAGTGCTGTCATGGTCGGTGACGCGCTTCCTTCCCATGGACTCCACCTTCGCCGTGGCCACGGCGGTGTGGACGTGGATGGGCATGGCCATCTACCTGTTGCTCGCGCTCGGAGTGTTGGGCGCGGTGCGCAAGGTGGCGGCGCGAATGCAGCGCTCAAGCGGCGAGCCGGCGGTGGTGGAGCTGCGCGGTGGCGAGACAGCCTCGGTGTCCCATGCGCATGCGGTGGATGGCTCGGCACAGGCTGGCGGCACGCTGGCGGCGACGGGCACGGAGTCCGTGTCAGTGACTCCGGAAGCCCTGGCGACCAGTGGACATGGCGCGGCGGCGACGCACGCCGAAGCTGCTCCGGTGGCGATGGCGGAAAGGCCCGGCGGCGCCACGTCCGAGGCTCCAGCACCGGTGGATGTGGAACGCCGACGCTTCCTTGCTCGGGCGACAGCCGGCGGAGCAGTGCTGGCCGCAGGTGGCGTGACGGGCTTCGGGATGTGGAGCGCCTTCCATCCGCCCGTGGTGAACGAGGTGGCGGTGAAGCTGCCGGGGCTGCCCAAGGCGCTGGATGGCTTCAGCATCGTCCACTTGAGTGACATCCACGTGGGGCCGGTCATCCGGCGCCGGTTCATGGACGAGCTGGTGCGCCGCTGCAACGCGTTGCGCTCCGACCTGGTGTGCATCACTGGCGACCTGGTGGACGGACACGTCGCGTCGCTGGCCCCAGCGGTCTCGGCGCTGTCCGAGCTGAAGTCACGCCACGGCACCTACTTCGTCACGGGAAACCACGAGTACTACTGGAGCGACGCTGCCTGGGCGGAAGCGCTGGAGCGTATGGATGTGCACGTTCTGCGCAACCGTCACGTGCGCATTGGCGACACGGCCGCGTCATTCGACCTGGTGGGTGTGGACGACTGGTCGGCGGGCAAGATGGGGTTCTCGCAAGGCTATGACCTGGCGGCGGCGACGGCGGGCCGGGATTCCGAGCGGGCCTCGGTGCTACTCGCGCATCAGCCGTCGAACTGGAAGGTGGCGGCGCGGGAAGGAATGGGCTTGCAGCTCTCCGGACACACACATGGGGGACAGTTCTTCCCCTTCACGCTGGCGGTCTCCGCCATCTGGGAGCACGACGCGGGCTTGTTTCACGAAGGAGACCGGCACCTGTATGTCAGCCGGGGAACAGGTTTCTGGGGTCCGCCGCTCCGCGTCGGAGCGCCGCCGGAGATCGTCCGGGTGACACTCCTGGCGTGATGCATAGATTCGGCGGGTATGGCCAGGGAACCCGCCCAACGAGAGCTGAAACAAGAGCGTGCCGCGCGCACGCGCATGGACATTCTGGAAGCGGCCATCCACCTCTTCGCGAGGCGAGGCTTCCTCGCCACGACGATGGCGGACTTATCCCGCGCCATCCGGATGACGCCCGGAGCGCTGTACTGGCACTTCCCCACCAAGGAAGACCTGCTGCTGGCTGCGATTGAGGAATTACACCAGCGCTGTCTGAGAGCCTTTCAGCTACCTGGAGACGACCGCGAGCTTCCGGCGCGGGAGCAATTCCAAGCCATCTGCGAGCGGACGCACCTCCTCCTTCGCGAGCACCGCGAATACGGAATCTTCTTCGCGATGCTCGCGGCCGAGGCCGCCGACTCCAATGACCAGGTAGCGGAGGCCATCCGAGACAAGCTGGCCCTCTACGCGACGACGCTGGAGCGCCTCATCCGTCACGGGCAGCAGATGGGGGAGTTCCGGCAGGACGTGGACGCACTCGCCGCCGCGCACAGCCTCCTGGGCGGGCTCCTGGGCATGCTCGTGCACCAGAACCTCTTCCGCGCCTCCGTGGATTACGACCCGCTGTACCGCGCCGTCATGCGGATACACCTGGCGGGACTCGTGCAGGCCACAGGCTTCGACTGCGTCAATGCCAGCCAGTCCTGACATCCCTGACGCGGCAACGCCAGCCAGCGCCCGGATACATGCCAGCTCAAAATGAAACGGGCGGAACCCCATGTCAGGGTTCCGCCCGCTTGAAGCCTTACGGAGACAGGGCCGGCACTTCAGCCCTGTCTCCATGATGCCTGACGGCTACGGCTGCTCCGCCGGGCTCAGCTCAACTACGGCGTCTTCGTGATGACGTTCGCCGCGCCAGGGGTGACGGTCGTGGTGAAGGAGAAGTCCGCCGCGTTCACGTCCGTGTCGGTCGAGTCCGCGTCCCGGCACAGCGAGCCCTGAGCGGTGTTGCTGTCCGCCAGGGTCTTCGTGTCCGCGTCACCCTCCCGCAGGTCGAACTTCGTGTCCGTCCCGGCGATGGTGGCGTTCACCACGTGCCCCTCGTAGGAGAGGGAGTCAATCAACGCATCCGTGGCCTCGTCGTACAGGGCCACCGCGTCCGGCTCACCGTTCTGGATGAAGTCGGTGGTCCCCCGCTGCAGCGTGTGCACGCCGGCACGCCCCGCGAGCGGCCCGACGACGGTGGCAGCGCCCACGACCAGATACTCCCGGGGTCCCAGGACGCCGCCGTTGACTTCCGCCAAGGCAATCTTCTGGTAGCTCGACATGTTGCTGCCGTTGACGAACACCAGGAACACGCTGCTCAGCGACGCGGGCGTAGAGGAGTTGTTGTAGATCTCCACGAACTCCAGCGAGTCACCCGCGCCGGGCATGTCGTAGTCCACCTCGTTGATGACCAGTCCGCCTTCCGCGGTCAGGATGACGGACACCTGAGCGGTCCGGTCCACCCCGCCGAAGCTCGCCGTGAGCAGCGCCTCCGCGGGGCTCGAGACCTCGTCCGCCGTGAAGGTGAAGGTCGCCGTCGTCGCATCCCGAGCCACCCGGACCGAGGCCGGAATGAGCCCGACGCCCGTCGCCGGCTCCAGCGTCAGCGCAACGTCCGTCTCGTCCGTCTGCGCCGGACGGTCCAGCGTCACCGTGAAGGTGAACGTCCGGCCCGTCAACACCGCTGCGGTGGACGGAGACAGCGCGCTGAGCACGGGCGGAGGCGGAAGCACCGTGAGCGCGGTGGTCTGGGTGATGCCGTACAGCGAGGCGTACACCGTGCCCGTGCCCTCGCCCTGCGCGTCCGCCGTGAAGGTGAAGGTCACCTCCGTGGCGCCCGCCGGAATCGTGGCCGAGGCCGGCACCGTGCCGTAGTTCTGCACGCCCGCCCCCGGCACCACCGCCAGCTCAACAACCGTGTCCTGCGCGGCCGCACGGTCCACCGTCAGGGTGAACGTCTGCGTCCCGCCCGCCGGAATCGTCACCGCCGAGGACGGCGACAGGGCCGTCAGCCGCGGCGCATTCTGGTCCAGCGTCACAGTGGCGCTCGCGCTGGTCGCACCGATGCTCGCCGTCACCGTGCCGGGCTCGGTGGCCGTGGCCGCCGCGTCCGTGATGAAGGAGAACACGGCCTCCGTGGCGTTCTCCGTCACGGTGAGCGTGCCGTTCGCCGGAACGAAGGTGCCGAAGCCCGTCGCCGGATTCACGCTCAGCGCCACAGTGGCGTTGGCGGGCGCCGGACGGTCCAGTTGCACGGTGAAGACCACCTCGCCGCCGGGCACCATCGTCACGTCACCCGGGGTGACGCCTACCACCTCGGGCTGCTCGTCGGCACCCAGCACCCGGATGGTGGCCGTCTGCGTGGAGCCGCCCAGCGTGGCCGTCAGCGTCACGCTCTGCGCGGGCGCCACCGCGTTCACCTGCACCGTCGCGGACGTCTGACCCGCGGGGATGGTGATGCGGCCGTCCTGCACGCTCAGCGCGCTCTCGTTGGAGGAGGTGATGACGACGTCGAGCGCCTCCGCGTAGGCGGACGACAGCGACAGCGTCAGCGCCTGCGGGAAGGTGTTCACCGGGCCCGTGCCACCCACGCGCGCATAGCCGTCCGGACCAAAGCCCGTCAGCGACGGCGGCGGCAGCGGCATGTCCGCCTGGAAGCGCGGCACCAGCTTGGAGTCATTGAAGTTGTACGTCAGCACGCCGCGCAGCGCGCCGAAGCGCGTGCCAATGGACGGGACCTGGAAGGCATAGGCCTGGTCGTCAATCATCAGACCCGGCTGACCGGCGTCACCCGCCTCGTTCACCAGGAACTGGCCGAACTCGTCCACCCCCGTGTTGACCGCCACGTCGCGGACCTCCACGAGCACACCTTCCAGCGCGGCGGCACGCGGGCCCCCGGTGCGAATGTCGGCCGTCGTCACCACCACCGGCGCGGGAACCTCGTTGCCGGAGCTGCGCTTGACGTACTTGACCTCGGTCAGCTCGGGCAGGCCGAAGTAGACGGTCAGCACGCCCGTGGTGATGTCGATGCGATCACCCGCGGCGAGGTCGCCCTTGGGCGAGTACACATAGAGACCGGAGTTATCCACGCTCGTGCCCGAAGGCAGCGGATACGTCTGCACCCAGTAGCCCTGGGAGCTCGCGCCGCCCTTCACCACACCGGTGACGACGACGTCCAGGATGGACACCGGCTTGCCCACCAGCGGCAGGCTGCCGCCCACGGGCGTCTTCAGCTCGTGAATGGTGGCGGGGCAGCCCAGGTCGCCCGGATTCGGAACGCTGGAGCACGCGTCACACGCATCACCCTTGCCGTCGCCGTCCGCGTCCGCCTGGTCCGGGTTGGCAACGAACGGGCAGTTGTCCAGCCACGTCACGATGCCGTCGTGGTCATCGTCGCCCACGGTGAACGACGTGCAGGCGTTACCCGCCTCCAGCGGGCAGGGGTCGCACGCGTCGCCAATCCCGTCGCCATCCGAGTCCGCCTGCTTGCCATTGTCCATGGGGCGGATGGGGTTGAAGATGGCAGGGCAGTTGTCGACGGAGTCCACCAGCCCGTCCCCGTCCTTGTCCGCGGCGCGAACCTCACCGGTGTAGCTGGTGGAGCTGTTCACGACGGCCGGCCAGCGCGAGTCCAGCGAGGCACGGCGGGGCGAGCACGTCGGCTCGTTCTCCGGCGTACCGCACGCGAACAGCGGGTACTTCGCCGTGGCGCCCGACGTCAGCGCCTCCAGGTTCTTGCCAATCTCGGACTGGAGGCAGACTTCCTTCGAGGCGCCGCACACGTCCAGCGTGTCGCAGGTGTCCGCGCCGCGGAGCCCGGCCATCAGCGCCTGGTCACCGTAGAGCGCCTTGCCACCCCGCATCGTGAGCACCACGTGCTCGGGGTTCGAGGTGATGACCGCGCGGTGCGGCGAGCGGGTGAAGGTCCGCAGCTGGAAGATGGCCAGGTCGGCCACCTTGCCCTCGGCGATGCGGCCCGTCTTCTCGAACGTGTCCACCAGGTCCGACGCGTTCGACGTCACCATGCGCCAGAGGTCCTCGTCGCTGAAGGTCCGCGCGTAGTGCGAGGTGTTGAGGTAGTCCGCGCACTGGAGCTCGCGCAGCAGGTTCATGGAGCCGGAGCGCAGCCAGTCGGTGCCCAGCGCGATGGTGACACCCTGGTTCTTGTAGGCCGACACCATGGCCGTATCGCCGTACAGCGAGATGTTCGAGCGGGGCGACCAGATAAGGCCGGTGCCGTTCTCCGCCATGACGCGAATCTCCTTCGCCGTCAGGCCGATGCCGTGGATGACGGCGGTGCGCGGCTGCATCACGTTGTTCGTGCCCGTGGACAGGCAGAGGAACTCGTTGAGCGCCGCCGCGGAGATACCCTCGGAGACGTGCGGCAGGTACGCGGCCGAGCGCGGCAGCGAGCTCGTGGACGGCATCGAGGTGTAGGTACAGCCCGAGGCAACCATGTTGCCATTGGTGTCGCCCAGCGGGAACGTGTCCGAGTTCACCACACCCTCGCCCAGGCCCTCCTGGAGCGCGGTGTTGTTCACGTCCACGTTGCGCAGCAGGCCAGCCTGGCCACCCGCGCCCGCCATGGAGGTGGCGCCCGCCATCATCTGCCGCAGCTCGCCCCAGCGAACGTTGTCCGCGGCGCTGGCCGCGGGGCTGTTGATGCGCGTGTGGCCGTTGCGGCCCGTGCGCCACTCGTGGCGGTGCTCGTAGCGCTCCTCGGTGCCGACGTACGGCTCCATCGGATACGTGATGTGCTCGTGCGGATTCACCAGGCCCGGGGAGATGACACCACCGGGGCAGGACACCTGCGTGGCATCGGCGGCGCCCGCCGCGGCGGAGCAGTCACAGGCGGCGCACTGGATGATGCCCTGCGCGTCCACCAGCACCTGGCCGCCCACCAGCGTCTCGCCGTCCTTCAGCACCACGCCCGTGAAGAGGCGCGCGGCGGAGCCCGGCTGCGTCACCGCGCAGGTGGCCCCGTCGGGAAGCGCGGGCGCGTTGGCCGCGGGGCATAGGGTCAGCGTCGGCGTGCAGTCCGCCTGACAGCCATCACCGTCCACCGTGTTGCCGTCGTCACAGACCTCTTCGCCTTCCAGCTTGCCGTTGCCACATACCGCGGCCGGCGCGGGCGTCCGCGTACAGTCGGACTCACAGCCGTCGCCGTCCACCTTGTTGCCGTCGTCGCACTGCTCGCCCTGCTCCACGGTGTTGTTGCCGCAGACCGCTTGCGGGTTGCAGCTCGCACCCTCACAGCCAGGCTCGTCGCCGCATCCGGCGTGGAAGAGGAGGACCGCGCCTAGCGCGGCGAGTAATAAACGTGGGGACATTCGCATCTCGTGGGTCTCCCGGCGGAGCCGGCCGGAGGGAAGGTGGCAGGTCCTTGGCACGCGAAGAGCGTACCCCTTGAAACATTTCAGCGACACCTGACCGCACAGGTCCAGTTCCCAAGCGTCCGCGCTCGCGAATGTGCCGTGGAGTACGCCGCTCACCTCACCTCAAGTACGGGGTGTTCAACGCCTACCTGTCGGACTGGCCCGCACCCTGCTCTTGACGCACCGCGAGAGCCCTGCGCGCAGGTGCCGCACGCGCTACAAGCCGCTGCACGTTTCAACACCGGGAGCCCGCGTCATGGACGTCGCCGTCCTCACCTTCGAAGGCCTGCCTCAACTCGATGCCTTTGACGCATCGCTGCTGCCCGCGCTCGCGGCCCTGGGCGTGGAGGCCCGGCCCGTCGTCTGGGATGACCCGGCCATGGACTGGAAGACGGTGCGGCTGGCCCTGGTGCGCAACACGTGGGACAGCCACCTGCGCCGCGACGCCTTCGTCGCCTGGGCGGACAAGGTGGGCCGCCTCACGCAGCTCCACAATCCCGCGCCCGTGCTGCGCTGGAACACGCACAAGCACTACCTGCGCGAACTAGAGGAGAAGGGCGTGTTGGTGACGCCCACCACCTGGGTGCGCAAGGGCGACACGCTCGATGTGGGCGAGCTGGCGCTCAGGCACAGCTGGGACGCGGTGGTGCTCAAGCCCGCCGTGTCCGCGGGAGCGCTCAAGACGCACGTCTTCCCACGCGCGGAGGCCCCCGCCGCCACCGCCCGGCTGGCCGAGCTGACCCGCGAGGGCGACGTCATGGTGCAGCCCTACCTCACCGCCTTCGAAACGGAGGGCGAGCGCAGCTACGTCTTCTTCGACGGCGTCCTCAGCCACGCGGTGCGCCGGCCCCCCACGCTGCTGGACGCACCGCGCGGCTTCTCCGAGCCCACCGCCTTCACGCCCGAGGACGCAGCCGAGCTGCGGCTGGCGGAGTCCGTGCTGGAAGCAGTGGGACGTCCCCTGCTCTACGCCCGCGTGGACGTGGCCACCGACAACGCGGGCCAGTCGCGGCTGCAAGAGCTGGAGGCCACCGAGCCGCGCCTGTTCCTGTCGCTCGACGCCGGGGCCGCGGACCGGCTGGCCCGCGCCATCGTCGCGAAGCTGTGAGGCCGGACTACAGGCCGCACACCGCCGGGGCCGCGTTGCGGAAGTTGCACAGCAGCTTCGGCAAGCGCCGCTTCCAGAAGGCCCAGTCGTGCTCGGCGCCGGGCTCGTTCCAGTGGGCCACGCCGTAGCCACGGCCGCGCAGCGCCTCCACGAACTCCAGGTTGGACTGGCAGTCGTCCCCACCCTCCTCGCCGTCCCGCGTGCAGCCCGCCACGGGCGAGCCGTGGTCCACGTAGAAGCGCACCGGCACCACCGGCTCCTGGCTCGCGCGGAC
Organism: Myxococcus sp. CA005; assembly: GCF_006518205.1. NCBI lineage: Bacteria > Pseudomonadati > Myxococcota > Myxococcia > Myxococcales > Myxococcaceae > Myxococcus > Myxococcus sp. CA005. The sequence continues at coordinate 40,429 of NZ_SRLV01000047.1, forward strand.
AATCATCGCGTTGCCGTCGTCGCGGTCCACCACGCCGTCATGGGGCCAGAACAGCGTGCCGGACTGGGATCCCACGAAGCCGAACTTCTCCGGCATCTGGAAGCCCGCGTACACGGAGATGAGGCCGCCCAGCGACGCGCCCGCGATGCCCGTCTCCTGGGGGCCCGTCTTCACGCGGTAGGACGCCTCCACTCGCGGCATCAGGTCGTCGCGGATGAAGGCCAGGTAGTCATCCCCGCGCGGCGTGGGCCAGCCCGGCGCGCGCGCGGGCGGGAAGGTGTACTGCGCCAGGCGCACGGACTGGTCCGGCAGCGCCACGAAGACGAGCACCGCCGAGTCCGCCGGCCGCGCCGCGTAGTGCGAGTCCGCCGCTTCCGCGAAGGACTCGCGCGTCAGGCTCTCGTTGCCGTCGTGGAGGTACATCACCGGCAGGGACGGGCACTCCGGCCCGTCATACTCCGCCGGCGTGTAGACGAAGACGTCGCGCGCATCCCCCAACACCGTGGCGGGCACGCCGTACCACGCGGTGAGCCGGCCCTTCGCGGCGTCCTGGAGCTCCGGGTAGATGAGCGAGTTGAACCGCCCCACGTCGTGCCGGTTGAAGTCGTCCCACGCGACGTGGCGCGCGCCCGGGTCCGCGATGAAGTCGCCGTCCTTCACCAGCTTGTAGGGCTGCGGGCCGGTGCGCGGCACCTCCACCTCCGCCACGTACAGGTCGGTGTCCCTCACCTGCACCAGCGGCGTGGCCGTAGCGGACCATCCGTTGAAGTCGCCGGCGACGAAGGTGTCCCGGCCGGCCTCACCTCGCACGAAGAAGGCCACGCGAGGATGACCCGCCTTGACGTCACTCACCAGGGGCCGGCCGCCCTGCTCCTCCACCTCCGCCACGAAGCGGTCGATGGCCTCCGTGCGCTGCGCGGAGGACGTGGCGCGGCTCATCTCCAGTTGCAGCCGGGTGAGCAGCCTCATGGGCGCGTTGTGCACCGTCGTGCTCCGCTGGCAGGCCCAGGGCTCCTGGGTGCCCGCGTCCGGGCGCGTGCCGGCGTCCGGGTACGTCTCCGTGGAGGGAGGCGGCGGCGTGGGAGGCGGTGGGGAATCGTCTTCACAAGCCGCCAGCACGACGGCGGCGCAGAACACGGCGGCGAGCAGGCGACGCATCGAATCTTCCAGGAGGCGGGGATGCCTTGTCCGGGGGACAGGAGGCGGTCGCGGGTGTACTACAGGGGTCAGCCCGGGCGCGAGTGGGGCATCCCACCCGCATCTGGCCATTCGTTGACATCCCATGGCCCCCCACGCGCACCTTCTCGGGCCGCGACGGGGGAGGAAGGTTATTCAACCCGCATGGCTCGCGCACTGCTGCTCTCGCTGCTCGTGAGGCAGCACATGGCTCTCAAGGAGAAGTTTCGCGCCAAGTACCCACACCCATGGCTGGTGTGGGAGGCGGGCGCTTGGAATGTCCCCGAAGTGGTGGAGGGCAACGTGGCCGCCACGCGGCTGCCGCTGACGGACCTGCGGGACTGCCTGCCCGCTGGAGACGCCCTGTGCTTCGAACTGGTGGGCCAGACGGACGGCAGCCCGCTGCGGCTGGGCCGGGCCTCGAACAACGCGCTGGTCGTCAATGACGCCACCGTGTCGCGCGAGCAGCTCCACCTGTCCCCCACCCTGGAAGGACGCTGGACGGTGACACGCGTGGCCGCTTCCCGGACGGTGACGCTGGGCGGCACGGCCCTGGAGCCGGAGCAGCCCACCGTGCTCCAGCCCGGCGTGCAGCTTCACGTGGGTGATGTGCGCCTCACCTTCCACGCGGCGGAGGACTTCGACGAGCGCATTGGCCGCATCGCCGCTCAGGTGCTCGCCCAGACAGCGGCGCCCCGCTGAGCGCTCAGGCCCCGCCTCCCAGGGCGGGGCCACCGCGACACCTACTGCGCGACAGGGCGCTCGCGGCTCTTCTTGCCTGTGTCTCGCTGCGTCCCAGCCGCAGGCTTCTGCCGGGGCGAAGGCAGCGCCTTCACCAACGGCACCTCCAGCTCGGCGTGCTTGTCCAGGTCCACCATCCGCTCCAGCGGGGCATAGCCGGCCAGCTCCACGCGCAGGCGCAGCGGCGCGGCCTCACCAGACACCTGCTTCACCAGCGGCGTCACACCCAGCAGCTCGCCCGTGTCCAGGCGCAGCACCTGCGCGCCCTCCGGGAAGGAGCGCACCGTGAGCGTGACGGGCGGAAGCAGTTGGGGCGCGGCTGCGGGCCGGCCCACGACGTCGGCCACCTGGGCCACTGGAGCCTCGGCGGGGGCGGGCTCCGGCTGCATGCCGGACCAGGTGACCACCGCGGCCACCACCACCAACGCCGCGGTCCCCACCGTCACCACCGCCCGGCGGTGCCAGCGCCCCGTCACCGCCACCTGCACCTTGTGCGTGGGCCGCTCGGAGGCCTCCAGCGCCAGCTCGGCGGGCGCGGGCGTCAGCGCCTGGGCGGACGCGGGCAACAGGAGGAGCGACGTCGTCACCTCCGTCAGGCTCTGCGGCCGGGCCTCGGGCTCCTTCGACAGGCAGCGCATCACCAGCTCCGCCAGCTGCGGTGGAACGGGCTCGCCGGACGGCAGGTGCGAGGGCAACGGCGGCGGCGGCTGGGTGATGATCTGCACCACCAGATGGCCGAAGGCCGGCGCCTGGAAGGGCGGCTTGCCGGAGATGAGCTCGTAGAGGATGTTGCCCACCGCGTAGATGTCGGAGCGCGCATCCACCGGCAGGCCCGCGGCCTGCTCCGGCGCCATGTACGCGGGCGTCCCGATGATGGTGCCGTCCACCGTCCCGGTGGTGCTCCCCTCGGCGGTGAGCAACTTCGCCACACCGAAGTCCAACACCTTCACGAAGTCCGGCTGGCCCGCGCGGTGGATGACGAAGAGGTTGTCCGGCTTCACGTCCCGGTGCACCACGCCCACCTGGTGGGCCGCGCCGAGCGCCGCGCACACCTGCACCACGAAGCGCTGGATGCGCGCCAGCGTCAGCGGCTCCGCCTGCGCCAGCGAGCTCAGGCTCTGCCCGCGCAGCAGCTCCATCACGCAGTAGACGTGCCCGCCCATCGCGCTCTCGTCGACGAAGTCGAAAATCTCCACGATGTGCTCGTGGTTGATTTGATTGACGGTGCGGGCCTCCTGGAAGAAGCGCCGCACGAAGCCGCCGTCCCGCGCGTGCTCCGGCCGCAGGACCTTGAGCGCCACCTGGCGCCCCAGCCGCGTGTGCCGCGCCTGGAACACCCGGCCCATGGACCCTTCGCCCAGGAGTTGCTCCAACTGGTAGTTCCCCAGCGTGGAGCCCTCCTGGAGCTCCTCGTCACTGGCTCGGGGCCCCGCGTCACTCACGGGGGCCTCGGCACTGGACTGCATGGTCTGCATGAAGGCGTCATCGGAGCCCATGATGAGAAGAAATTTCCATGTCCGAGGCAAACAGCAACCCTGGATCTGCACTCTGTCTTCCCAGGGACGCCACCCACCCTCGGTGAGTGCGGGATGGCGGACATTGACGCACGGAAGCCGACTTCATCACAGACAGACCCCGTTCACCTGGCAGCGCGGATAATCGTTTTCGCGATCCGACCTGAGGGGCCCGCACTGCGTTTCCGTGGGGCAGTCCGCGCGGTCCGCGCAGTCCACCAAGCCATCCCCATCATCATCCTCGCCGTTGGTGCAGCTCACCTCCGTCTTCGAGCCCCCCTCGCACACGCACTCCGGACCACACGACTTGCCGTCGCAGTCCGCGCGGTCCTGGCAGTCCGGGAAGCCGTCCCCGTCGTCGTCCTGGCCGTTGGCGCAGTCTAGCTCCTGACGGCGCACGCACTCGCCATTCACGCAGTCCTGGAGGAAGGAACAATCATTGTTGCAGGCGCCGCAGTGGCCCGGGTCCGTCTTCAGGTCGAAGTCCTCGTCCGCCGTCCCGTCGCAGTCGTCATCCAGGCCATTGCAGATTTCAGTGCCAGGCAGCACCTGCCCCACGCACGCGATGCTCGCATCCCGGGTACAGATGGACTCACCGGCGTGACAGAGACCCACGTCGAGCGTCCCTTCCGGCCCCGTGTAGCAGGCGGTCTCCAGGTTATCGACCAGGCCGTCGCAGTCGTCGTCCAGGCCGTTGCAGACCTCCGTGGGGTCCGGCAGGCAGCAGTACCGAGGCCCGTTGTCCGGCAGGGACGTGCAGACGTAGCCGTCACCGCCGCAGTCAGCGGTCTCCGTGCACGTGTAGGGCACGTCGTCCGGGAAATTCACCGTACAGCCCACCGCGCCCGCGACGAGCAACAGGCCACACCACACGCGCAGCCGGGATTCGAAGGTCTTCATAGGATCTAGAAACTCCCGCCGACCATGATGTGCAGGGACGTGGAGGCGCCACCGCCGCTTCCGGGCGCCACGGACGTCGATGCGGGCGCGCTGCGCGCGGGCACCAGCACCAGCCACGCCACGCTGCCCGCCGTCACCGCGCCGCCGCCCACCAGCAGAGCCGTGGCCAGATTGGCCTGGGACTGCGCGTCCAGCCGCTCCTTGCGAGTGACGTCGAACATGCCGTCCCCATCCGCGTCGCCCCCGCGCTTCTCCACGTCCTTGGCGGCCATGCCCATCACCACACCCGCCCCGACCGCGGCCAGTCCCACCAGCACGGTGTAGAGCGCGGGCCGCTTGAAGAGGGACTTCTGAGGCGCCTTCCGGGAAGACGCCACGCCGACCACGGAATCATCGGGAGGTCCATCCGGCGCCGGACCGGAAATCTCCAGCATGACGTCCACGGTCTCGCGCGCGCCGGGCATGAGGTCCAGGGTACGCGTCTGCGTGCCGTACTCGTCTGCGGACACCTCTACCGCCACCGCGCCGGGTGCCTGGCGCACCTCCACGCTGCCCACGCCCACGATGCGCTCGCCCACCTTCACCACCGCCTGCGGCACGTTGACATTCACCGTCAGCATCGCGCGCGGGCGGGCCAACGCCGTCAGGCGCTTGGACAGCATCGCGGCGGCTTCGTTCGCGAAGTCCTCGTCGCGCGGGTTGCGCCCCGTCACGAAGTCCTCGTGCACCACGCGGAGGTCCCTGTCGTAGGTCCACGTCCGCAGCGTCCAGCCCGCATCCTCCAAAGACAGACGCGCGGTGGTCAGCAGGTCCGCGTCCAGCAACTCCGCGGGCTCGGCGAAGCACGCGGCCTCCGCGCATCGCACCGCCGCGTCGTGACCCTCCGCCAGCCGCTCACGCGTCTCCACCAGGTCCGACGCCTGCGCCACCATGGCGGAGGACAACGCCCCGCGCGCCAGGGCCTCCAACCAGCTCGACGCCTGCTGCGCACCCGCGCGCTCCGTCGCGTACAGCCCCACCAACGCGAAGCGAGGCAGGAGGTCCGCGTTGGGATTGCTGGGACGCAGGTCCAACCCCATGTCCATTCCCTGCTGCTCGGCGGGGGCGTCCGAGGTGAGGTCCAGACCCAGCCCACCCTGTTCCTGAGCCCACGAGGGAGCAGCCAGCAGCACGAGCGCCAGCAGGGCGGTGACGGGAGCAACAGGAATACGCATGGCCCCCTCTTGTATCGCGACGCTCCGCGCAACGGAATGAGGCGCCCGGGGCGCCCCCAGTCCCCGCAAAACCCGTCAACGATGCGCGGCCTGGCTGCCTGCCCTGCGCTCGGCGTGCGTGCGGCTCGTCTGGGGAAGCTTGCCTTGGCCCGGAGGGGTCCGCATCTCCCACTCTATAGCGCAAGGAGACGCACGACATGGCGAATGGGACGCTCTGGATTCTGGTGGGGAACGCAAGCCGGGCCCGCCTCTTCGCGACGGACGCGAAGGCGGAAGAGGACTGGCGGCTGGTGGAGGAGTTCCACCACGACGAGAGTCGGGCCCGTCAGGCAGAGCTGATTGAGCAGGCGGACAACCCCAATGCCGGCACCCTGCACGGCCCGCCGGCGGAGAACGAGCCCAATGGACGAAGGGAGCTGGAGCACGACCGCTTCGCCCGCGAGCTGTCCGTGTTCCTGGACAAGGCACATGACCGGCGCGACTTCGACAAGCTGGTCATCGCCGCGCCGCCGGGATTCCTGGGGAGGATTCGCCGCTTGCTGAGCGCCCGGGTCCGGCAGCGCGTCCTCCTGGACGTGGACTCGGACTACTCCAACGTCCCGGCGAAGGAGCTGCCCAACCGGGTGCCTGTCATCTGAGCAGGCAGGCGCGGGGGTGCCCTGGAGACGCGGGGCTCTGGTATAGGACGAGGGCCGACCTTTCTGGGAGGCCCCCGCACGCTGCCCGCCGCGCCACATGGCCCTTTCTCTTCCTGGAACCAAGTCCCTTCGTGGACGCCTCACGCTCTACGCGACGCTGCTGTCGGTCGTCCCGCTGCTGACGCTGACCTGGCTCCAGGCCCGCAGCGCGCGGCAGGTGATGGAAGAGCAGATTCACGCGTCGCTGCTGAGCGAGGCCGAAGGCGTGAAGGACCTGCTGGAGTCGACGCTGGCCGAACGGGAGGCGAGCGCCCGCGGCTGGGCCGAGGACCCCGCGGTCCGCGCCGCGCTGCGAGGTGACGTGTCGCCCGCCGACGCCATGCTCGGCGTGCTCCAGAGCCGCTACCTCACCCTCAACGGCATCGTCGTCTTCGACGACACCGGCCGCGCCATCTCCGCCAACACCCCTGCCCTGCGCGACGAATACCTGCGCCGGCAGGACGAGGTGCGGCGCAGCCCCTGGTTCGCGGAGGCCCAGCAGGGGCGCACCAGCAGCGAGGGCATCACCGAGGAGCACCCCATCTTCACCGGCCACGTGCTGTCGCTGGCCTTCCCGGTGCTGGACCCGGTCTCCAAGCACCGGCTGGGCGTGCTGCTGGCCGCCTTCGACTGGGCGCACGTGGACCAGTTGGTGCAGCCGGCGCTGGCCCGTGCCCATCAGCGCGCCCTGAAGAGCTTCGCGATTACCCTCCAGCGGCCAGACGGCACGCCGCTGTACGACTCGCGCGGCGCGAACGCCCAGGGCAATGACGCGCTGCTGGCCGTCACGGCCGTCAACGGCACGGACGTGCGCGACGTGGCCGACGGCTGGCACTTCGTGGCGCGCGTGGACCCGGCGGAGGCCTACGCCCCGGTGGTGCGCGTGAACCGGGTGGCGCTGCTGATGGCACTAGGCTTCATCGTGCTGGCCGTCGGGGGCGCGTGGCTGCTGTCGCACCGCATCTCCGGTCCCGTGCTGGCCCTGCGCGCGGCGGTGACGCGGCTGGTGAGCGAGGGCGACCTCACGCAGACGCTGGACGTGAAGGCCGGCAACGACGAGGTGGGCGAGCTGGCCGGCGCCTTCGGCCTGCTGGTGTTCCAGCTGCGGGAGACGGCGCAGAGCCTGCACACCGGCACGCGCGTGCTCAGTGAGACGGTGGCGGAGCTGCAGACGGCGTCGACGCAGCAGGAGCGCAACGTGGCCCGTCAGGCCGCGGCCCTCCAGCAGACGCAGGTGACGGCGCAGGAAATCAAGCAGACGTCGATGCTGGCCTCGGAGAAGGCGGAGGACGTGCTCAATCGCGCCTCCGTGGCCGAAGAGGTGGGACGCGCGGGCGAAGGGGCCATCCGGGACAGCCTGGGCGGCTTCTCCGAAATCCTGTCCCAGGCCGAGCAGATGACGGAGCGCATCGCCCAGCTCAACGAGCGCACGCAGCAGATTGGCGGAATCACCCAGACCGTGAAGGACCTGGCGGACCAGTCCAACATGTTGGCGCTCAACGCCGCCATCGAGTCCGTCCGCTCCGGCGAGCACGGCAAGGGCTTTGGCGTCGTGGCGCGCGAGATTCGCAGCCTGGCGGACCAGTCCATCCAGGCCACGGACCGGGTCCGCGAAATCCTGGGCGATTTGAGCAGCGCCATCCTCTCCACCGCGAAGATGACGGAGCAGAGCTACACGCATATGGAGAGCGGCCTGGAGCAGGTGCGCGGCACCGGCGAGCGACTGAAGGAGCTGGCCGCCATCATCCAGGACAACGCCACCGCGGTGCGGCAGATTGCCGGCGCGGTGAGTCAGCAGAACGCGGGCATCGCCCAGATTTTCAGCGCGGTCACGGACCTGTCCTCCATGATGAACGACACCCAGGAGAGCCTGGCGGCCACCACCCGGGCGGCGAAGCTGCTCCAGGATGTGTCCGAGCAGATGCAGGACGTGGCCCGCGCTTATCGCATTTGAAGGAGCATGCATGGCGCAGGTGAAGGCAGTGCTGCTGGACCTGGGCAACGTCCTCGTCTTCCACGACAACACCCTGCTCTTCTCCCGGCTGGGCGCCCGCGCGGGCCTGGAGGCCGCGGAGGTGGCCCGGCGGCTGACGGGCGCGGGGTGGACGGACGCCAACCGGGGCGTGCTGGGCGCGGAGGGCATCCGCCAGGACGTGTGTCGCGCGCTGGACGTGGACCTGCCCATGGCGGAGTTCGCCCCGCTGTGGAGCAGCCACTTCACGCTGCATGATGCCGTGCTGCCGCGCATCGAGTCGCTGGTGGGCCGGGTGCGCCTGGGGCTGGTGTCCAACACCAACGCGCTGCACGTCGCCTACCTGCGTCCGCTGCTGCCGGTGCTCCAGCGCTTCGACAGCGTGGTGATGAGCTGCGAGGTGGGCCACGTGAAGCCGGAGCCGGACATCTTCCGGCTCGCGCTGACGGGCGTGGGCTGCGCCCCGGAGGAGGCCGTCTTCTTCGACGACCTGGCCGAGTTCGTCCAGGCCGCCGAGGCTGTGGGGATTCAAGGCCGGCTCTTCACCACCGCTGACGCCTTCGACGCGCAGCTCAAGGCACTGGGTCTATGAAGCTGGGCGGCTACGTCCTCCACCGGAACAACCGGGACACGTTGGAGCCGTGCCTGCGCGGGCTGCTGGCGCTCTGCGATGACGTGGTGGCGCTGGACTCCGGGGCCACGGATGGCTCGGCGGAGCTGGTGCGTTCGCTGGGCGCGCGCTCCGTGCCCCATGCGTGGCGAGGCTACGGCGCCGCGCGCGAGGCCGCGGTGAACGCCCTGGCGCCCTGTAACTACGTCTTCTTCCTCGACTCGGACGAGCTGCTGGGCCCCGAGGCGGTGGAGACACTGCGCGCGTGGAAGACCTCATCGCCCACGGAGGCCGTGTACCGGCTGCCCCGCCGCGACTGGGCTGAGCTGGGGACGCACCGCTTCCGCTACCGCACGCAGTGGCGGGCGCGGCTGGTGCGCCGGGACAAGGCCGTGTGGCGGCCGGAGCAGATTGTCCACGAGGCCCTGCCGAAGCTGGCGGGCGGACGCGTCCGCGCCTTCATCGAGCACCGCTTCGCCACGTCGGTGGAGTACCGCGCGCAGAAGGAGGACCGCTATGCCTTGCTGTGGGCCCTGCGCGCCCATGCCGAGCAGCGCGGCCTCAAGCCCGTGGGCGTGCAGCGCCTGGCGTCCTGGGCGCGCGACTGTCTGCTGAAGGGCGCGCTGTGGCGCGGCGGCGCGGAGGCCTCCCGCCTGGCATGGGCGGTGGCGGGTTACCACGCCACGAAGTACGCGTACCTGCGCGAGCTGCGCCAGGGCCGCTACCCGGAGCTGGTGCGGCTCTACGCGGAAGGCCGCTACGACGCGCTGTTCGCGCGCGTGCGCGACGGCGCGCTGAGCTGACGGCCATGACCAAAGCGTGACGAAATGACCGCACCGCCATGGCCCTGGCGGTGTGCGGGCTCCCTACGGTGGCGTCCTCTCCTCGACGTCCTCCGAAAGGTCTGCTCGTGATGTCCTCTTCCCTCCTCCCCCGGCTGTCGATGTGGGCGGCTTGCTGCACCCTGGGGCTGCTCGGCGCGTGCACCAGCGTGAACACCGCCCCCGCTGCCGCGTCGCTGTCCGTGCGTGAGCTGAACATCGTCGACGAGCACGGACAGGCGCGCATCCGCATCGCGGCGCCCATGCCCGACCCCAAGGGCCTCAAGCGCGCGGTGAAGGCCTACGGCATCCAGTTCATGAATGCGTCCGGGCAGGAGGTCGGCGGGCTCGGGATGCTCGACAGCATCGGCATCAACGCCCTCTGCTTCGACAGCGAGGAAGGCTACGAGGCGATGTGCATGGGGCTTATCCAGGGCAAGCCCAACATCACCTTCCGGCACGACTGGAAGGAGCGCATCGTCATCGGCGTGGAGGAGGGCGTGGCGAGCATCGTCCTGCATGATGCGAAGGGCACGCCCCACTTGAAGCTCGCGGTGGACAAGGATGGCGCCACCCGGGTCGAAGAGGTGAAGCCGGCCCCCGCGAGCAAGTAGCGCGCTGGGCGGAAGGCTCAGTCGTACTTCGGGATGCTGGGCTCGCTCCGCCCTTCCTCGGTCCACTTCTGGAGCGCGGGCAGCGCGAGCACCGCGTCGCGGTAGGCCGCGCTCACCGCGTCCAGCGCCACGTCATAGGTGACGAAGCGGGTGACGACGGGCGCGTAGAAGGCGTCCGCGATGGAGAAGCGGCCGAAGAGGAAGGGCCCGCCCTGGCCGAAGCGCCCGCGACAGTCATTCCAGAGGGCCTGGACGCGGGCGATGTCCTCCGCCACGCCGGGCGCACGGCCCTTGCCCGGGCTGCGCGCGCGCAGGTTCATGTTCATGTGCTGCCGGAGCGCGCCGAAGCCGGAGTGCATCTCCGCGGTGACGGCGCGGGCCACCGCGCGAGCCGCCATGTCCTGGGGCCATAGCTGGGCCTGGGGGAAGGCCTCCGCCAGGTACTCGCAAATGGCCAGCGAGTCCCAGATGGTCAGGTCGCCGTGCTGGAGCACCGGCACGCGCTTGCTGGGGGAGTACCGGGCAATCCGGTCCTCTGTGTCCGGAACAGCCAGCGGAATCACCACCTCCTGGAAGGGCTGTCCCGTGTGGGCCAGCGCGAGGTAGGGCCGCAGGGACCAGGATGAGTAGTTCTTCGAACCGACGACAAGTGTGAGCTGGGGCATGGGGCGGCCTCTATAACGCCGCTCGCCCAGGCCTGCCCGCGCTTGTGCGCGTCAGTTCGCCGCGCTCCGGCGCCCCCAGAAGGAACGCATGCGCGACAGCAGCGGCATCCGGCGGCGGTGCTCGGGCGGGTCGATGCGGTAGACGGCCACGGGCAACCGGATGTTCTTCATCTCACCACGGCCCAGGCGAACCGGCGGTGAAGCCAGGCGGCCTTCCACCTGACGCGCCACCGTCTCGCTGACATAGAGCGTGCCGGGACGGGCCAGCGCCTCGATGCGCGCGGCCAGGTTGACGCCTTCTCCAAACACATCACCGTCTCGGTGGACCACCATGCCCAGGTGGACACCCACGCGCAAGATGACCCGGCGCTCGGCGGACACGTCTCCGTTGCGGGCGTCCAGGACGCGCTGCAATTCCAGACCGAAGTCCACCGCCGAGGGGCCGCCTTCGAACTCCAGGAGGAAGCCATCCTCCAGCCGCTTCACCTCACGCCCTCCATGGCGCGGCAACAACTCACGGACGAGCAGCGCATGCTCATCCCGCATGTCGTTCTGGAGCGATTCGTCACGCCATGAGAGCCCATCAGGGCCTTCAATGCCCGTGAAGAGAATCGCCGATAGTTTCCCGGGTTCTGGAGCCTCCACCACCATCGCGCATCTCCCCTTTCCCCCCGGCACTGTCAGCGATGCTACATCACACAGGGCCCCCGGTCCCAGCCGAGCCCCCCTCTCGGCTGGAACCGGGCCCTGGACGGCCGTCCGCCCCGGGGGGACGCGGCCGTACACGGTGGGTCCACCGGCGATGACAGGCTCCCCCCGAGGGCCCCTTGCCCTCCCTGTGCCCGCATACGCTCGGTGTTGGACATGACATGAACCGACGTGTCAGTCCTCTTCAGGATACGTATTCCCTGACGCGCCGCACCAACGCCCTGTTGCGTCCTGTCCGGGCGTGTCGGGCCTCGAACTCAGCAGGTCGGGTTCGGTCCGAGTCCTGACAGGGCACGGCCCCACGGTCCTGTCAGGCTGATATTCGAAGAGCGCTGGAGGGTTCAGTACCGTGAAGAAGAAGCACCGGAAGCTGGTGGTCGACGGCATGGCGTACGCGTGGGCCGGGGACTGGCGCTACGTGTCCGGCGTCCGGGTCGTCCGCATTCGCGCCTGGTTCCAGACGGAGGAGGACCGGAAGGTCGGTCCCACGCTGGCGGTGAATCTCGAAGGGAAAGGCAACGGCATGACGGACGACTCGGCTGCCCTGCCACGTGACGCCCGCGAGGCTATCCTGCTGGCCAGGGGGCTCGGCTGGTCGCCCGAGGGGCGAGGCACGTTCTGGATTCAGCCCGAGCACGGCCTCGAACTCGAGGCACTCTCGGTCATCGCGCCTGACGCATCCACGTAAGGAGGACGCTACTCCGCGCCAGCAGCGGGCACGGCGTGCTTTCCGGACGCCTCCACGCGTGGATCCGGCCGTGGCCACACGGCGAAGGCCACGGCGGCGACGAGCGCCACCATCATCGCCACCGTGAGCGGAGTCAGCTTCCGCTTCGGCTGCGCTGCGAGCACGCCTGGCGAGGCGGACTGGGCCACGCCCGCCTTCGAGCGCAGCAACACGGTCGACCCCACCGCGCCCTCGCCTGGCGAGGGCGGCCCATTCCGGGCAGCGACCGGCGCGGAGGGGCCGCCTGCCACGGGCGCCCGCGCGATGGGCGCGGGGACCACCTTCGGTGACGCGGCACCGGCCTGCGCGCCCCCTGCTGGCGGACGTACGGGTGGAGCAGCGTCAGCGCCGCGCGGCAACGGAGCAGGCGCGAGGGGTTTCTCGGGCCCCCGAGACGCCGACACGCCTTCGTCTGGCACCTGGGCCCCAGCCACAGCCCCGTCCCGAGGCGTCGGTTTCCGGGCGCTCGGCCCTGGAGGCGCCGCGGAGGGCGGCCTCCCCACGGGCGAACGGGCGATGGGCGCGGGCACGACGTCCGCGGGCGCGACGACGGGCCGAGGCGGGGGCGCCTCCATCTCCGGCAAGGGCATCGCCTCGGCGATGGTCGCGGCGTCGTGGGATGGGGCCACCGCGGGCGCCGGCGCGGCCAGGCTGACCGTCTCCGACTCCCGGAAGGGCGGGTTCGCGTCCGGAGGATTCACGTCGACGTCTTCGTCCTCCGTGCCGCGTCCCGAGCGCCTGCCGGGCACCGTCTCCGGCTTCGACTCCGGAGCCAGCTCCACCGCGAGCCTCGGCGTGCTCAGCGGCGTGAGCATCGGCACCTCGCCCATCGTCTGGAGCGCGCGTCCCGTCAGCGCGAAGATGAAGCTGGCCACGTCCGGGAAGCGGTCCTCCGGGCGCTTCTCCAGCGACTTCTCCACCGCCGCGATGACGTGGTCCGGCAGGTCCGGCACCAGCGCCTCCAGGGGCTCCGGCGGATCATAGACGATGCGGTAGATGAGCTCCGGAAGGTTGCCGTTGTCCCGGAACGGAAGCCGGCGCGCCAGCATCTCGTAGACGAGGCACCCGAAGGCGAAGATGTCCGTGCGCGGGTCCACCTCGCCGTTCTTCCCGGTGGCCTGCTCGGGCGCCATGTACTGCGGCGTGCCCAGGAGGATGCCGCCCTGTGTGTGCACGCTCTGCGAGTCGATGACCTTGGAGATGCCGAAGTCGAGCAACTTCACGTGCTCCATCATCACGCCGCCCACCTCGGTGGGCACGAGGAACACGTTGCCCGGCTTGAGGTCGCGGTGGACGATGCCCGCGCGGTGCGCGGCCTGGAGCGCCGAGCCCATCTGCCGCGCGCAGGAGAACACCTCCTCCAGCGTCATTGGGCCCTTGCGCAGCCTGCGCGACAGCGGCATGCCGCGCAGGCACTCCATCACCATGTAGGGCGAGCCATCCTCGAGGCTGTCGAAGTCGAGCACCTCGACGATGTTGGGGTGCCCCAGCTTCGAGGCAATCTCCGCCTCGCGCCGGAAGCGCACGAAGGCCTCGGCCCCCATGCCCGCGTCGTGGCGCAGCACCTTGATGGCCACCTGCCGTCCGCGCAGCCGCAGGTGGTTGGCCAGGAAGACGGTCCCCATGCCACCTCGGCCGAGGACGCCTGCAATCTCATAGGTCTCCCTCAGCACCGTGCCGAGGGGAATGTCATTGGGTTTGGAGGGAGCCATGAGTAACCGGTTTTCAGCTTTGAACCGGATTCTATCCTGCTCCCTCTGACATGCCTTGGCCACTGCGGCCAAGGCGTTCAGAAAGCCCAAATCCAATCCACAAGACCTCTCAGGTCTTGAGAACCGCGACTACTTCGCGGGCACGACCGCGGCGTCGCTGGCCTTGCGCAGTTCGTCTACCACGCGCCTGGCCCCGTAGACGTGCTCCAGGCCCGCCAGGATGCCCTCTCCGTGCACGGCGACCGCACGGTTCGTCTCAGGGACGTAGGCATAGCGGCCCCCCAGCGAGTGCAGGTTCCCATCGAAGATGAGCCCCACCACGCGCCCATCGCGGTCCACCAGGGGCGAGCCGGAGTTGCCGCCGATGATGTCGTTGGTGGTGGCCACGTCGAACGGCGTCTGGGGCGGCACCTTGCCGCGCGCCTTCAGCCAGGTGTCCGGGAGCTTGTACGGCTCCTTGCCGGTGTGCCGCTCATACGCGCCGCCAAAGGTGGTGAGCGCGGCCACGGGGCGGCCATTCTCATCCCAGCCCTTCACCTGCCCCGGGTTGAGGCGGAGGGTGAAGGTGGCGTCCGGATAACCGGAGGTGCCGTACACCGCGAGGTGCGCCTTGGCGATGCGCTCGCCATTGCGCTTGAGCACCGCCTCCACGGTGTCCTCGTAGCGCTTGCGCGCGGCGCGGGCCTCCGCGTCCACCTTGCGCGCGAAGAGAATCATCGGGTCCTTGGAGGCCTCCACCGCCGCCTTGCCGCCCTTGAGCAGCGCGGCGCGCACCTTCACGTCCCGCAGCTTCGTGCCACGCACCAGGGTGCGCGCCAGGTCGGCGGGCGCCTCGCGTCCGAGCACCTGCTGGACAAAGGGGTCATCCGCGCCCAGCGTCTCGCGCACGCGGGTGAGGCCGAAGGTCAGCAGCGCCTGGTCCAGCTCGGGCGTCACCGGCGCGTCGCGCAGGAGCTGCTGCTCCAGCGTGGGGAGCTGGGACTGGGTGTACTCGCGCAGCCGCTCCGCGTTGGGCCGCTCCTTCTCCTCGGCCACGCGCACCAGGTGCCGGGCCATGCGGAAGAGTTCGGAGGGATAGGCGTCCCCGGCCTCCTTCATGCGGTAGTCGGGCAGCATGCGGCGGTACGCATCCAACGCCTGGGTGATTTCATCCCACGCGCCGTCGGTGGCGGCCTTCACCTGCGCGTTGGCGTCCACCTTCTGGCGCAGCGCCGCCTCGTCCTGACGCTTGCCGGCCAGCAGCGCCGGGTCCGCCAGCGACTGGTGCCGCCCGCGCAGCGCCTTCAGGCCGTTCTCCACGCCGCGAAGCATGGAGCGCGTGGTGCGGTAGCGCTCCGCCGAACCCCCGGCGTACTCGCGCAACATGCCGCGCAGCTCGGCGAGCTGGAGCAACGTGTACGGCAGGTTGACATCGCGCTGGAACTCCAGCTCGGCGACGGTCGCCTTGCGCTCGGTGCCACCCGGGTGGCCGGAGACGAAGACGAGGTCACCCTCCTTCGCGCCCTGCTTCGCCCACGGCAGGAAGTGCGGGCTCTTCGCGGGCGCATTGTCCTGCCACACACGCAGGAAGGCCGCGTCGAAGCCGAAGCGCGGGAAGTTGAAGTTGTCCGGGTCACCGCCAAAGGCGGCCATGGAGAACTCGGGCGCGAAGACGAGCCGCACGTCCTGGAAGCGACGGTACTTGTACAGGTGATACTTGCCGCCGTTGAAGAGCGTCACCACGTCACAGCGCACGTCTCCGGACGTGGCGCAGGCGGCCTCCACCGCGGCCGTCTCCTTCTTCAACGCGGTGTTGAAGGCCGCGCCGGTGAGGCCCTTCGTCGCCGCGTTCATCTTCGCGGTGACGTCCGTCATCTCCACCAACTGGTTGGCCTCCACCTTCGGACAGCGCAGCTCCTGCGCGGCGCTCGACGCGTAGAAGCCCTTGGCCAGCAGGTCCTTCTTCGGCGAGGACAGGTCCTCGATGCAGCCGCGGATGCAGTGGTGATTGGTCATCACCAGGCCCTCTGGCGACACGAAGCTGGCGGAGCAGCCGCCGGCCAGTCGCACCGAGCCGAGCCGGACGTGGTCCAGCCACGCCTGCGTGGGCGTGAAGCCGTAGGCCTTGTTCACCGTGTCGGAGGGAAAGGCGTCATAGGTCCACATTCCCTCGTCCGCCGAGGCGGGGAGGGACAGGAGCAGGCCGAGTGCGAGCAGTCTGCGATCCACGTGCGGGCGTCCTTCTGTCATGACTGGGAGTGGGGGTTGCCGGTTCTGGACTTGACGGCCGGCGCGCGTCAACCCCCGAGCGGAGGATGCATTCCCCACGGGTATCATGCGCCGCGTCAGATATGCTGGAGGCAATGCCAGGCAAGCATCGCGTCTACCTCGTCCCCGGTTTCTTCGGCTTCATCAACCTGGGCGAGCTCATCTACTTCGGCCACGCCCTGGACTATCTGAAGGACGAGCTGGCCCGCAGGCAGGTGGAGGCGGAGGTCATCATCGTCCTCTCCCACCCCACGGCCTCCATCCGCACGCGCACCGCGGACCTGCTGAAGGCCGTGCAGGAGACGGCGTCCGGAGACGACGGCCCCATCCACCTCATCGGCCACTCGACGGGCGGGCTGGACTCGCGCCTGTTCGTCAGCCCCGGCGCGCAGGTGGCGGAGGGCGTGGACCTGGAGCCCTTCGCCAGGCGCGTGCGCACCGTGACGTCCGTGTCCACCCCGCACGCAGGCACGCCGCTGGCCACGTTCTTCATGGGCCTTTTCGGACAGCGCATCCTCAAGCTGCTGTCGCTCTTCACCGTCTACGTGCTGCGCTTCGGCAGGCTGCCGCTGCGCGTGGTGTTCCGCTTCGGCCACCTGCTGGCGCGGGCGGATGACCAGCTCGGGTGGAAGCCCACGCTGCTGGACCAGCTCTATGATCAGCTCCTGGGGGACTTCTCCTCGGAGCGCCGTGACGCGGTGTCGAAGTTCCTCAGCGACGTGGGCAACGACACCTCGCTGATTCCACAGCTCACGCCGGAGGGCATCGACCTGTTCAACGCCAGCACGCTGGACCGGCCCGGCGTGCGGTATGGCTCGGTGGTGACGCAGGCGCGGCCGCCATCGCTGCGCACGCGCATGGCGGCGGGGCTGGACCCCTACGCACAGCTCACGCACACCATCTACGCGCTGATGTACGGGCAGACGCAGCGGATGCCGCTCACGGCGCTGCCGCTGCACACGCCCGCGCAGACGGCGGCGCTGGTGCAGGCCTATGGCGCGATGCCCGGGCCCACGGCGTGTGACGGCATCGTCCCCACACGCTCGCAGGTGTATGGCCGGGTACTGGCCGCGGTGCGTGCGGACCACCTGGATGCGATTGGCCACTTCGACCAGCCCGCGCACCAACCGCCGCACGTGGACTGGCTCATCTCCGGCTCTGGTTTTCGCAGGCCCCAGTTCGAGTCGACGTGGAAGAGCATCGTCGACTTCATGCTGGAGGACGAGCGCCCCGGCATCACGGGGTCGTGACGACCTCGAAGACCTCCGCGGCCGGCAGGGTCAGTAGACGCCCATCAGGTGAATCTGCACGCGCGGATTCCCAAGGTATTCCTCCAGCCGCCATCGGCTGCGCATGCCGTCATCACGGATGCCCAGGCCGCCTCCGGGCTTCGGCGCCTCCGCGCTGGCGAGCGCATCCCGGAGCTGGGACACGGCCCAGGAGTCGAATTTCGGGTCGCCGGAGCCTTCGAGCACCTTGAGGTCGAGCAGCTTCCCGTCGCGCGCCTGCCAGACCTCGACGATGGCCGCGAGCGCGAGCACCGGCGTGGTGACGTCCACCATGTACATGTTGGCCGCGCGTCCAGCCTCGACAGCCGCTTGCATGCGATTGCGCTGCTCCAACCGGTGGTCCCGGGGCTCGGCGGCGATGGGAGTGCCTGTCTTTCCGAAGCGCGCAATGGCATCCACCTGCTCGCGCTTCATTCGTGAGCCCAACACCTTCAGGTCTGGAGGTGGCGGGTTCACCAACTGCTTCGCGAAGCCTTCCCGCAACTTCGCGAAGTAGGGATGCGTGGCGCCGCTCGACGCGCGTGCCGTGGCGGCGGCGTCCTGGGCCCAGCCGTCCACACGCACCCGGGCTTCCTCGGCCTGCCGGGCCGCCAGCGCCTTCGAGTCTGGGCCTTCGCCAGGGCGGAGCGTCCGTCCCGTCGAAGGGGGGCCGCCGCGCAGCATGCCGCCCCCCAGAAGGCCCTGTGACTCCAGGTTGGGACGCTGCTGTGGCTGAGGAACGTCGCGAGGGACGTCTTGCGCCAGGGCTGGCGGCGGCTCGCCGGAGCCAGTTGGGGCGACCTCGGGCGGAGGTTCCTCGGATGCGTCGGGGGCCTCCGTCGTGGTGGGGCGCGGACGCTCCGCGTGCCGAGGCGGGTCCTCCTTCTTCGAAGGCGGGCGCGGGGGCGCTTCGTCAGGAGGCGGCTGGCGGGGCTCCGGCGCTGGCGGCTCGGGAGGAGGCGTCACGTCCTGGTAGACGACCTCCATCTCGACGGCACGTGGTTCCACGCGGCGCTGGCGGTCGTTGGGCTCGCTGCCTGACAGCGCCACGAAGAGCGCGACGTGCAGGAGCCCCGACACCAGGAGCATGAAAATCAGTTGAGCGCGCCGCGACACGGCGGACAGCTTGCCTCGACGCGTCGCCACAGTGAAGCAGCCCCTTTTGACGGGTGCCCGGAGCTGACTCCTGCCTGCCAGCTACTCGCCTTCACCTCCCCGCAACGCTGGCGGTCCCGAACTTCAGTGCCGCCGCCTGGCCCCAGCGCAAGGGGGCAACCCTAAGCCGCCTCAGGCCTTCTTCAGCACCGCCAGGAAGCGGGCATCCGCGATGTGCGTCCCCTCGAAGTCCTCCAGCCGAACGGGAATCCACTCACGGGCCTTGTCCCCCTTCTGCCGGAGCGCGGCGTCCAGGGTGTTGAACACCTCGGGAGGCGGCTCACAGATGGCGCGCACGCCGCCCTTGGCCTTCGCGTGGAAGGACACCTGCAACTCATTCACGAGCGCCAGGTAACGGCCCGGCGGGAAGCGGCGGAAGAGCCACACGCCCATGGTCAGTTCCATCACCGTCACCTGCACGCCCAGGTACACGCTGCCCACGTGGTTGCGCGTGCGCCGCTTCAGCGGCACGGACACCTGGGCCCGAGCATCCGATGCGTCCTCCACCCGGACGCCCATCACCGAGGACAGCGGGATGATGTTCTTCACCGCCACCGTCAGCAGCGCATTCGCCGCGCTGGGAGATACCTGGCGCAGCCGTTCCACGAGGTCGAGAGCAAGCATGGTCCGCCCATCATACCGACCGTGAGCCCGCCCGCCTGCCCCCCAGGTGCCACGCACGGGCTGGCATTCCCGGCAGGAATCCCCACCTTGGAATGACCTTCTGGAGGAACCGCGCACCATGAACTTTCCAAGCCATGTGAATCTCCCCACCGATGCACGTGAGGAGCTCATCGATTCGCTCAATACCCTGCTGGCCGACGCCATCGACCTGCATTGGCAAATCAAACAAGCGCACTGGAACATCCGCGGCCGGCACTTCTACAGCCGCCACGAGCTGTTCGACGACCTGGCCAAGCACGTCCGCAAGCAGGCCGACGAGTTCGCCGAGCGCGCGGGCACGCTGGGCGGCTACGCCGAGGGCACCATCCGGCTGGCGGCCAAGAACAGCGAGCTGCCCGAATACGACCTGAAGGCCGTGGACGGTGACGACCACCTCAAGGCCCTGGTGGACCGCTTCGCCCGCTACGGGGCCAGCATCCGCAACGGCATCCACCGCTCCGACGAGCTGAACGACCCCGTCACCTCCGACCTGCTCACCCAGACGCTGGGCGAGGTCGAACTGGACCTGTGGTTCCTGGAGAGCCACCTGCACGGCGAGCCCCGCGCGGGGGCGCGCCGCGGAGGGGACGTCCGGCCCCAGGACACCACCACCAGCCCCTCCAACGCCTGAACGGAGCGTTGACCACCGGAAGGCCCCCGCGCGCCTGCTCAAGAGCAAGCGCGCGGGCGGACTCCAGCGTATAGAAGGCGTCCTTTCGCGACGGAGGACGCCTTTTTGACTTCACAGACGCGCATGGATGGGAAGGTGTGCCTCATCACCGGGGCCACCGGCGGCATCGGCCTGGAGGCCGCCAAGGCGCTCGCGCGCATGGGCGCCACGGTGGTGCTGGTGGGCCGGGACGCGGGCCGCACCGAGGCGGCCGTGGCCGCCGTGAAGGAGGCCGCCCCCAGCGCCCAGGTGGACTGGCTCCGCGCCGACCTCGCCTCCCTGAAGTCCGTGCGGGAGCTGGCGCAGACCTTCCGCTCCCGCTACCCGCGCCTGGACGTGCTGCTCAACAACGCGGGGCTCATCATCGACCGGCGGCAGGTGACGGAGGACGGGCTGGAGGCCACCATGGCCACCAACCACTTCGCGCCCTTCCTCCTGACGAACCTGCTGCTGGACGTGATGAAGGCCACCGGCCCGGCCCGCATCATCAACGTCTCGTCCGATGCCCACGCCGCGGGCAAGCTCGACTTCGATGACCTGCAGAGCGAGCGCGGCTTCATCGGCTTCCGCGTGTACGGCACGTCGAAGCTGGCCAACATCCTGTTCACCCGCGCGCTGGCGAAGCGGCTGGAGGGTACGCAGGTGACGACCAACGCCCTGCACCCCGGCGTGGTGCGCACGGGCTTCGGTCACAACACCCAGGGCTTCTTCCGCCACCTCGTCAAGCTGGGCGCGGCGTTCATGATTTCGGCGGAGAAGGGAGCGCGGACGTCCGTGTATCTGGCGTCCTCGCCCGAAGTGGAGGCAGTGTCCGGGCAGTACTTCTACAAATGCCGTCCGAAGAAGCCGTCCTCCGCCGCGCGGAACGACGCGCTCGCGGAGCGGCTCTGGCAGGTGAGCGAGCAGCTCACGGGAGTCAAGGGATGATCGACCTCTACACGTTCGCGACGCCCAACGGACAGAAGGTATCCATCGCCCTGGAGGAGCTGGGCCTCCAGTACAAGACGCATGTGGTGGACATCACCAAGGGCGAGCAGTTCAAGCCCGAGTTCCTGGACATCAACCCCAACAACAAGATTCCGGCCATCGTCGACCACGCGACGCAGGACCACCGTCCGCTCAAGGTCTTCGAGTCCGGCGCCATCCTCATCTACCTGGCGGAGAAGACGGGCCAGCTGCTGCCCTCCAACCAGCGCGGCCGGGCGGAAGTGATGGAGTGGCTGATGTTCCAGATGGGCGGCGTGGGGCCCATGTTCGGCCAGCTCTACCACTTCGCCCGCTTCGCCCCCAAGAAGGTCCCCTACGGCATCGAGCGTTATCACGCCGAGTCCCGGCGGCTCGTCGGCGTGCTCGACGGGAAGCTGGGCTCCGGGGATTACGTCGCGGGCCGCTACTCCATCGCGGACATCGCGCTGTATCCCTGGGTGGCCGGCGCCCGCGCGAGCTTCCCCGAGCTGTTCCGGGGGAACAGCAACGTCGTGCAGTGGCTCCACCGCGTGGGCAGCCGGCCCGCCGTGGAGCGCGGCATGAAGGTCCCCCAGCTCAAGTAGTCCCACACAGCTTCCCGGAAGCGCGGTGGCTGGATGGCCGCCGCGCTTCCATGTGTTCTCCTCCGTCATGGCCACGCTCGAACAACTCCGCTTCGACAACACCTATGCCCGCCTGCCCGCCGGGTTCGGCGCGCGCGTCCACCCCAGTCCCTTTCCAGACGCGAAGCTGGTGAGCGTCAACCCTGCCGCCTTGAAGCTCCTGGACCTGACGCCCGAGGAGGCGCAGCGACCGGAGTTCGTTGCGGCGATGGGGGGCGCGAAGCCCCTGCCGGGGATGGAGCCCTTCGCCATGGTGTACGCGGGGCACCAGTTCGGCGTGTACGTGCCCCGGCTGGGCGACGGCCGCGCCCTGCTGCTGGGCGAGGTCCGCGACGCCGCCGGGGCGAAGTGGGACCTGCACCTCAAGGGCGGCGGGCCCACGCCCTTCTCGCGCGGGGGTGACGGACGCGCGGTGCTGCGCTCCACCATCCGCGAATACCTGTGCGGCGAGGCCATGCACGGCCTGGGCATCCCCACCACGCGGGGCCTGGGCATCCTCGGCAGCCAGGCCCCGGTGTACCGCGAGGCGGTGGAGACGGGCGCCATGCTGGTGCGCATGGCGCCCTCGCACGTGCGCTTCGGCACCTTCGAGTTCTTCCACTACACCGAGCAGACCGAGCACGTGGCCACGCTGGCCGACCACGTCATCACCGAGCACTTCCCCCAACTCGCGGGCCAGGAAGGCCGCTACGCGCGCTTCTACACGGAGGTGGTGGAGCGCACGGCGCGGCTGATTGCGCAGTGGCAGGCGGTGGGCTTCGCGCACGGGGTGATGAACACGGACAACATGTCCATCCTGGGCCTCACGCTGGACTACGGGCCCTTCGGCTTCCTGGACGACTTCGAGCCGGGCTTCATCTGCAATCACTCCGACGACCGGGGCCGCTACGCATTCGACCAGCAGCCGCGCATCGGACTGTGGAACCTCGCGTGTCTGGGCGAAGCGCTGCTCACCCTCATCTCGGAGGATGAGGCCCGCGCCGCGCTGGCCACCTACCAGCCCGCCTACAACGCGCACTTCATGGACCGGATGCGCGCGAAGCTGGGCCTGCGGGAGACGCGCGACGAGGACCGCGAGCTGGTGAGCGACCTGTTCGCCCGCATGGCCGAAGCCCACGTGGACTACACGCGCTTCTTCCGCGCGCTGGGCCACTTCGCCTCGGCGGACGGCGCGGACACACGTCCCGTACGTGACATGTTCCCCGCCCCCGAGGGCTTCGATGCCTGGGCCGGGCGCTACCGGGCGCGGCTGGCCGCCGAGGGCAGCGTGGACGCAGAGCGCCACGCGCGCATGACGCGGGTGAACCCCAAGTACGTGCTGCGCAACTGGGTGGCGCAGGAGGCCATCTCCCGCGCGGAGGCCGGGGACTTCTCGCTCGTGGACCGGCTGCTCGGCGTGCTGTCGGACCCGTTCGCCGAACACCCCGACGCGGAGCCCTACGCGGCGGCGCCTCCCACCTGGGGCCGGCACCTGGCGGTGAGCTGCAGCTCCTGAGGCCGCGCCACGGGCGAAGGTTGAAGAAGCGAAGATTCCGCCCGGCCACGGTTGCCGGAACACACGGCAGGCGCAACCTTTGCTGTCTATGGTGACGGACCTCACCCGGTTGCCCCTGCGAGGAAAACAAGGCGCCTTTCACGTCATCGTCGAGTCTCCCCGAGGCTCCACGCTGAAGCTCAAGTACGACACGGCGCTCAAGGCCTTCAGCCTCTCACGGCCGCTTCCCAGGGGCCTGAGCTATCCCTTCGACTGGGGCTTCATCCCCTCCACCCAGGGGCCGGATGGGGACCCGCTGGATGCGATGGTGTACTGGGACGACGCGAGCTTTCCTGGCGTGGTGCTGCCCTGCCATGCGCTCGGCGTGCTCCAGGTGGAGCAGAACACCGGTGACGGCGGACGCGAGCGCAATGACCGCATCCTCGCCGTTCCCATCACCCCGTCCCGCGCCGGACACCTGACGGACTATCAGCAACTGCCACAGCGCGAGCGAGAGGAGTTGGAGCACTTCTTCCTCGCCGCCGTGCGCTTCGAGGACAAGGACGCGCGCATCCTGGGCTGGGAGGGGCCGGAGGGTGTCGAGCGGATGCTCCGCCAACACGGACGCACGGAGGAATAGATGGCTCAACCCACGCCCATCCGAGGGCTCGGGCCCGACAGCCGCCTGGGAGACGCCGCGCGCCGCATCCTCGCGGGCCGGCTCGCGGACGTTCGCAAACCGGAGGCCGGCTTCCAGGACGCCGTGGATGACGCGTCCGTCCATGACATGCGCGTGGCCACCCGGCGGCTTCGCGCCGCCCTCAAGGTGTTCCGCTCCCTGGGCGGCATGAAGAAGCTGGAGCGCGACGTGAAGCGCATCCAGGACGCGCTGGGGGGCGTTCGGGACGTGCACGTCCAGTCCGCGTGGCTGGAGAGCGTGGCCCGGAAGGCGAGCAAGAATCCCCAGGTGCGCGCCGGCATCCAGACCCTGCGCAAGAAGCGACTGTCCGAGCTGGAGACGCACGAGACGCGCTTGCACGCGGAGCTGGAGCGCTGGATGGACAGGACGGTGCCCCGGCTCTTGCGCAAGCTGGATGGGCTCGATGACGGGCACCGCTTCGCCGGCCGCCGCGTCCGGGACGCGCTGCGCCAACGCCTCAAGCGCGTGCAGAAGGGAATCGACACATACGTGGACGCGGCCGACGCGGCATCCGCCCATGAGCTGCGCAAGGAGCTGAAGCGGCTGCGCTACGAGCTGGAGATCTTCCAGCCTGCCATCCGCCGCACCCTGGACGCGCTGCTGGAGGTGCTCGTGCCGCTCCAGGATGGCCTGGGCGAGCTGCACGACGCCGACGTGCGCCTGGAGCTGTTCGAGCGGCTGGCCGCGGAGTCGGCGCCGCGCGAGCGCAAGTCCGCGCGGGCCCTGCTCCCCCTGGTCCGGGAGGAACGAACGAAGCGCGCGGCGGAGACTGCCCGCGAGGTCCAGCGGTGGCGCACGGAAGAGATTCCCAAGCGCTTGCGCCGCATGTTGACCTGAGCCCCTGTCAGCCGCCGCGCCTCACGGCTCCTGCGGGCACCCAGGGCCCGTACAGTCTGTCTAATCATTCATCGCGCATTCCGTTACATGTAATTGAAGGGCATGGCGACGGAGAGCGTATGGATGAGCTGCTCGGTCTCCGCATAGGGCCTGCGCGTGAAGACGTTGAGGTAGCCCACCTCCACGGAGGAGTGGTCCCCGTACTTCCAGCCCGCGCCAACGAACACGCGGTTCATGTCGAAGCCGGCGCTGGGGCCATTCGCCACCGAGCTGAGGTGGTAGAAGACCTCATCCCAGACAATCAACGACAGCCGCCCCTCCGCGGCCACGGGGTGCGCACCGCGCAACATGACGCGGCCCCGGTGGGAGACCTCCGTCGTGCCGGGCAGGAAGCGCTGCTCCAGACGGGCGCGGAGCGTGCCCCGGACCTGGGCGAACTTCGGCGTGTAGAGGAACTGCTGGAAGAGCCGGCTTTCGCCCTGACGCAAGGCCGGGTCGCCCTCCCAGCGCCACGATGGAAACCAGCCCTGCCCCAGCCACAGCGACATGTCCTGGGCCAACCGGACGCCTCCCGCCGAGCGGAGGATGCCGCGGGCGTCGTCCTTGCCGAAGCGCGGCTGGGCCTCCAGGTAATAGAGGAGGTGTTCCCCGATGCCCCCCTGCGCCGACACCGTGTACCAGAGCTGAGCTTCCGCGCGGACGGGCCGGGCCTCCACGGTGTGACAGGGGATGACCAGCAACAGACCGATGAGGGGGAGCCAATTCTCCGTGCGCATGATGCGAATGCCTAGAGCACGACACGTACACCGGCTCAACTGGGCAAAGCGCGAGTGCGGTCTGACCGACGATACCGCGGCCGCTTCGCACACCCCGAGGCCGGAATGGCGCGTCCGCCCTTCACCGTGGGGGAGGGACGGACGGTCCCTGTCGCCTACTGCGTGGGCTGCTGGGAGCCCGGGGTGGACTGGCCACTCTCCGGCGCGGCCGGCGCCGTGGGCTGGACCTGTGAGGTCGCCTCGATGCGCACCGCCTGGGGCTCTCCGCTCTGCTCGTCGGTCCGGTACGAGGCCCGGACCTGACTGCCCTCCTGGATTTCCCCAGCGCTGGCCTGGCGCCCATCCACCATGACCTGCGTCTGCGGTGACACCTGCAGGCGCAGCTGCGGCTCGCCCTGTGAGCTGAGCAGCAGCTCGTCATCATTGGCGCTCAGCACCTCACCGACGATTTGCTGCTCCGAGCCCTGCTGGGCCTGGGCGCCCTGCGGCTCGGGCGCCACGGCCCCTGGCTGCTGTGCCTGCTGGCGAAGCTGCTCGGACTGCTGACGAGCCTGCTGGTTCTGCTGCGCCAGCGCGTCGCTCTGCTTTCGCTGCGCCTCCTGCTGGGCCTGCGGCACCTGGTCGTTCACCGCGGACTGCCCGCTTGCCTGCCCTTGGGTCCCCCGGTCGCGTTCTTCACACGCTGTCCCCAGCATCAGCGCCGCGGCGCCCGCCAACAGCCATCCCGCGCGAAATCTCATTGGACGCCTCCCGTCTCCATGCACGTCCCAGAAGGAAGATGGCGAGCGGCGTCCTCGCGCCAACCCGCATCCGATCCAGGCGTCCGCCCTCCCGGCCGCCCTCCTCCCACTTGTTGGTGCACGAAGCGCTACCCATGGCTGGGGTTTAACGGTAAGGGGCGCCCCCCATGCGTGCGTGCGGACTCGATTTCGGAACCAGCAACACCGCCGCGGCCCTGCCTGACGGCACGGTGCTGTCCCTGCAACCCAATACCTCGGAGGCCCGTCTCTTCCGCTCCGTCCTCTTCTTCCCGGACGACGAGCAGGACATCTACGCCGGCGCCGGCGCCATCCAGCGCTACCTGGAGGACAACACCGGACGCTTCATCCAGTCCGTGAAGTCCTTCCTTCACTCCAGCTCCTTCCGCGCCACCCAGGTGAAGGGGCGCACCTACACCATCGAGGAGCTGGTGGCCGTGCTGCTGCGCCGCGTGCGGGACGCCGCCGCGAGCGCCATGGGTGGCGCGCCCGAAGCCGTCGTGCTCGGCCGGCCCGCCGTCTTCACGCCGGACCCGGAGGCGGATGCCCTGGCCCAGCAGCGCCTGCTGCGCGCCGCGGAGCTCGCGGGCTTCCAGCACGTCCAGTTCCTCATCGAGCCCATCGCCGCGGCGCTCGCCTATGAGGCGCAGCTCACACGCGACGAGCTCGTGCTGGTGGCGGACTTCGGCGCCGGCACCACCGACCTCACCCTGATGCGCCTGGGCCCCAGCCGCCGCGGCAACCCGGACCGCCGCCAGGACGTGGTGGGCTCCACGGGCGTGCGCATCGGTGGTGACCGCTTCGACGCGGAAATCATGCGCCACAAGCTGCTGCCCCGCTTCGGCGCCGGCTCCACCTACCAGGTGCGCGGTTTCAGCGACAAGCGGCTGCCCATTCCCCAGCACATCATGGCCAAGCTGCTCACCTGGCACGAGATGTCCTTCATCCGGGAGAGGTCGACCCAGGAGCTGCTGGAGACCATGCTCAACACGAGCGACCGCAAGGCCGAAATCCAGGCCCTGTACGACCTCGTCATGGACAACCTGGGCTACCGCCTGTTCCGCGCCATTGAAGCGGCCAAGGTGCGCCTGTCCCAGGAAGACACGGCCACGGTGGACTTCGAGGAGGCCCGCATCACCCTCCACGAGCCCATCACCCGCGAGGAGTTCGACACCTTCAGCCAACCGCTGCTGGACGAGCTGGACGCGTGCACCGCGGGCCTGCTGGAGAAGCACGCGGAGGCGAAGGACATCGACGCGGTGTTCCTCACCGGTGGCTCGTCACAGATTCCCGCGGTGCGCCAGCTCTACATGCGCCGCTTCGGCGAGGGGCGCGTGCGCACCGCGGATGCCTTCACCTCCGTGGCCGAAGGGCTCGGGCGCGCGGCGGCGCACCTCTCCGTCTGAGCCTGACGCCCGGGGCGGGGCCTACGGGCCCACGTCCACGGTGCGGCTGAGCCACCCCACCC